>JBBJOX010000174.1:1032-6211 GCA_037724245.1 Thermomicrobiales bacterium
CGACCGATTGACGACTTGCGGTTCCGCGGCCGTGTCAGTTGCAGGAGGCTTGGTCGCGGTGTCAGCGGCTTCCTGCTTCGATTCAACCATCGCTTCAGGGGCCGGAACTGCTTCCTTCTTTTCTTCCGGTGCGGCAGCAGGGGCGCCCTTGCCCACTTCGTCCTGTGTACCAATGGTGGCGATCGCTGTTCCAATCGGAACCACGGCCCCTTCGTCGACGAGCGTGTTTGTGACGAAGCCGCTCTCGGCAACCTCGATTTCGAGTGTCACCTTGTCGGTTTCGATTTCGGCTATCGGGTCACCTTCGGTTACCTCGTCGCCCGTATTCTTCAGCCACTTCAGAAGTGTGCCTTCTTCCATGGCATCGCCCATTTTGGGCATGATTACAGTTGCCATTGCCTATCCCTCTAGCGATACAGAACCCGGCGGACGGCATCGATGATGTGCTGCTCACTCGGGAATGCGGCGACTTCCAAATTTCGGGCGTACGGTGCAGGCACCTCGGCACCACTGACTCGCTCTACCGGTGCATCGAGGTCATCGAACGCCTTCTCCTGCAACAGTGCAGCAACTTCACTGGCAACGCTGAACCAGCGCCACTGTTCCTGAACAACAACTGCGCGATGAGTCTTCTTGACCGATGTCACGATCGTATCGACATCGAATGGACGAATCGACCGCAAATCGACGACTTCGGCGTCGATATTATCTGCAGCCAGCTTGTCGGCAACACGAAGCAGGACAGGGACCTGCCGTCCATAGGCGATCATGGTGACGTCTGTGCCCTCTCGCGCCACGCGCGCCTTGCCGAACTCGACGGTGTAGTCACCATCGGGCACTTCGCCCTTGGTGCCGTAGAGCGCACCAGCCTCGAGAAAAATGACTGGATCGGGATCCCGAATCGCGGCCAGCATCATGCCCTTCACATCTTCCGGAGTGGCAGGGGATACGACCTTGAGCCCCGGAAAGTGACCGTAGAAGCCTTCGAGACTGTGTGTGTGCTGGGCAGAGAGTTGAACGCCGCCACCATTCGGACCCCGAATGACCAGCGGGACATTGACCTGACCACCAGAGAAATAATGTAGCTTGGCGGCGTTTTGGATGATCTGGTCTGCTGCCTGAAACGAAAAGTTCCAGGTCATCATTTCCACGATCGGCTTCAGTCCGGCCATCGCCATTCCGATCGCCGCCCCGGTGAACCCGTTTTCGGCGATCGGTGTGTCGATGACGCGCTTCGCACCGAACTGGTCGATTAGTCCATTGGTGACGAGATGGGTGCCTCCGTAGACACCAATGTCCTCACCAAGCAGGACGATGGATTCGTCCCGTTCCATTTCTTCGGCCATCGCCGCCCGCAGGGCATCGCGATAGGTCTTTACTGGCATGCGCCGGTTCCCTTCCTCAGCGTTCACCGGAACGCGCATCGACGTCGATGCGCCCCTGTTCGCGAACGCGCGATGTTATCCCGCCTTGGCGACGGGCAATCCAGACGCATAGACGTCGGTGGTCAATTCGTCGATCGAAGGTTCCGGACTTTCTTCTGCGTACTTGACGCATTCTTCGGCCAGCGTTTTGGCATTGCTCTTGATTTCCTGAAGCCGCGCTTCGTCGACACCGGCTTCGAGCAGGCGACGTTCGAGCAACCCGATCGGATCGCGCTCACGCCACTTGCGAACTTCTTCCTTGGTTCGATATTTTTCGAGGAAGTCGGCTGCTCCGTGTGGAACAATCCGGTAGGTGAGGGCTTCGACCGCATACGGCTTACCGGTTTCGCGAACCCGTTCGACAGCCTTGTGCGCCACCTTGAGGACTGCTTCCAGATCCATGCCATCGACCTGCTCGTTCTCGATCCCGTAGGAGTCGAACTTCGATGCCAGATCAGTGTTCAGTGTGGCTCGCTCGACGCTGGTTCCCATACCGTACTGATTGTTCTCAACAATGAAGAGGCACGGGCACAGGCCGTCGCGACCCCAGACACCGGCCAGATTGGCTGCCTCGTGGAACGCGCCGTTGTGAATCGCACCATCTCCGAGATAGAGCTGGACAACGTTCTTCTTGCCGCGATAGGCAAGTCCGAACGCCATGCCGACACCGAGTGGAATATGACCACCAACGATGCCATAGCCGCCGTACATACCGTTCTTTGTATCGAACAGGTGCATCGACCCGCCCTTGCCTTTGACGATACCGGTGCCCTTGCCGTAAAGCTCGGCCATGGTCGCCTTGGGGTCGGCTCCCATTAACAGCACATGGGCATGATCGCGATAGGCAGTGATCACGCGATCACCTTCCTCGAAGGTGTCGATGAATCCGGTTGCTATGGGTTCCTGGCCGGTGTAGACATGAAGGTATCCACCGACCTGACCCTTGCGGAAGCCACCTCCGGCGGCATCCTCGAAGAGTCGAATCTCCACCATCTTCCTGTAAAACTCAACGAGCGATTCAGTATCCAGCTGCGGTCCGCTGGTGCTTCCGGAGTTCCTGGCACCGCGCTTCGTCGGCTCCGATGCCGTCCGACGCCTTTTCCCTGGGCTTTGGGTCGTTGCCATATCCTGGCCTCTCGAATTGCATTGAGAACACTGGAGAATTCCGGTGCTCGAACGTCCGAACAGACACGATCCGGTCTATGAGCCATACACTTGTACGAGTATCGCTTTACGAACCAGATCAGGGTAACGTTTCCACAAGATTTGTGGTCGAAGAATACCCCTTCCTGTTCCTCATAATTAGCCGGAATTGTACCGCAGCATGAGACGCTGCGGTCACACACCACACGAATCTTCACAACGTGTTCGTAGCAGCGAAGAGATCTACTCGCCAGGATCGACGTCTGCAGTCGCCGCGATGCTGAGTGCCGCGAGTTCGGCATTGGCTATCCGCGTACCCTCGGCAAGGGCATAGCCAGGTGCAGGACGAGTTGGGGTGCGCAGGTTAGGAAATGCCTTGCGCACTTCCTCATAGCTGGCGCGAGCCTGTTCGAATCTGGATGGATCGCGTTCGTTTCCGCCGATGGGTAAGTAGACTCCCATGAGTTCCTGCGAGGTACCGAGTTCGGAAACCGGACGGATCGAAGGACCTTTCGCTGCAGGAACCGGCAACACGCCTTCACCCGAAATCGAGGAGCGATCGGGAACCTGACCCGGAATCTGCGGCGAACTGACGGCACCCGGAGCTACGGGGACATTAGCCCTCCGAGGATCGATCGAATCCCTTGGTTTTGCGTAGGTCTTGAGTACAAACGCCATGAACAGACTACTCCCGGAACAACACCTGATGGCCCCGCACACAAGACCGCCTCATTCCAACAATGATACCAGCGACATTCCTGGAATATGCACCGAATTGGGCAACTAATTGAACCACGTCCCAAAACACCAGAATTGATACATGTGGAACCGATTCTGGTTCGCCCGTACAGCGCGCTGGTCCAGCGGCGAGTACTCTTGGTTAACAATATGTTCACACTTCGCGACTCTACGAGTTCAAGGACGTTTCATGCCCGAGCAGTCGACACTCAGCGAACAGGAATCCGAACGCGGAGACGGTGATCTCACCGATCTTCTCGGAGAGCTCCGCGTTTTGCTTCCCGGTGCGCAAACCCTGACCGCCTTCCTCGTCATCCTGCCATTCAATGGAGGCTTTGCCGAAATCCGGGAGGAGGAGAAGGTCGTCTACGCGATCACCTTCATCTGTTCGGTGATCAGCCTGATCATCTTCACGGCGCCGGCGGCCCAGCATCGTATGCAGCGCCCGTTGCGCGACCGGGAGGAATTCAAGAATCTCGCATCGAGACTGATCGTGATCGGACTCATACCGCTGTCGATGGCGATCGTGCTCTCGGCGCAACTGGTGATGTCCGAAGTGGTCGTGAATCGACTGATCTCGTGGTCTATCGCTGGTGCCCTCGGGCTGCTGATCATCGCTCTCTGGTGGATCATGCCCCGAATTCGTCATAACGATCTGGCTTCGCGGTAATCAGCACGAAGATCCCGAAAAAGCGACGCTGCTCGGCTTCAATGCGGAATCCGAGATCCTTCAGCAATTGCCCGGTTTCCCGATCGAGATGACAACCCAGTCGCTCATGCTGGCCCGGAGTCAGCTTGCGCTGAAGCCAGGCCAGCGCCGGGTTGCGGGCGCGAACATGTTCCAGCAGTACGAGTCGACCGTCCGGTTTGCAGACCCTGGCCATTTCCAGCATCGCGGCTCCCGGATCGGGGACGGTGCAGAGTACGAGACTGCAGGTCACGACATTGAAGGTATTGTCGGGAAACGCCAGGGTATCGGCACTCATCTGGGCCAGATGCATTGACCCCTGCGAACGATCGACCTGCTGCAACATGCCGCGAGACAGATCCGTTCCGATGAACGTGTGCACGGCGTCCGGTCCGAAATGCAGGTAGGGAAGCGTGGACCCGGTGCCGGTACCAATCTCCAGCACATCACCATGCAGTTGCTGCCCGAGCTGGCGTCGCAACGCCGAACCAACCAGCAATCGCTCGGTGAGTCCAACCTGCCGGTCCCAGGTCGGAGCCTGCTGATCGTAGATAGCAGCCACACGTTTCAGTTCACTCTGTCCCGCCTTGGACATCGGACACTCCTCCCCGGCGCACGGTATGGTGACTATGATTGTGAGTATAGGAGGAAGTCCATGTCAGCCGGTCGTAAATCCCCCGCACGAACCCGACGCTCGCCGCACGCCGAAGCTGACAGCCAGATCGCGCAACTCCAGGCAATGGAAGATGATCCGGATCAGCAAGAGGCCGAAGCGCTACTGCTTCTTGCGAAATCCAAACATCTCAACGTCGTTCAGGCATCGCTCGCGATATTGCGGGAGCGCGCCCATCCCGGGATCCGGGCGCCGTTGCATGCCAAATACGACTGGTGCGACGGCAGTCGGGACCCGGGCGGGTACATTCGCGCCGGAATCATTCACACGCTGCGGCCAATCTTGCAGAACGACGATCTGCCGATCCTCTACCGTGCCGTCGCGACGTACGAAATGCAGGGCATGTACGAACTCTGCGCCGGAATGCGGGCCGCCTCGTTGCTGGCGTTTCTCGATCTCGATATCGAACTCGGTGCCATGTTCGCAACGAGATTACTTAACGATCCACGAAACTCGTTCTCGGAAGAACCAGCACTGACTGCGGTTCACGTGCTGGCATCCTGTCAGCAGCTT
>JBBJOX010000175.1:0-6176 GCA_037724245.1 Thermomicrobiales bacterium
GTTCTGACATCGTGGTCCGACGATGGCACGTTGCGGGAAGCGATCCGCATCGGCAAGGCATCGCGGCGTTTCGATGACACCGTCGTGACCGCGGCAGTTTCGATGATCGATTCACTCTGGCAGCCAAACCCGGCTCCCACCTGGGTAACCTGCGTCCCATCGTTGCGACGTCCTGAACTGGTTCGTGATCTGGCGAAGCGTCTTGCCGATCAGCTGCACCTTCCGTTGGTCGAGTGCATCGAAAAACGTCGCGAAACCGAACCGCAAAAACGTCAGGAAAACTCGGTCCACCAGTGCCGCAATCTGGATGGCGCCTTCGGAACGACCGGAAATATGCCTCCGGGACCCGTAATCCTTGTCGACGATATGGTCGATTCCGGATGGACACTGACAATTCTCGCGATGGTGTTGCGAAAGGCCGGAAGTGGTCCGGTCTTTCCGTTTGCCCTCGCATCAACCGCCGGTGGAGACGATCGGTGATTGCCAATCGAACCGTGGTCACCCTGCTGATGACCTTGCGGACAGGGCCAACTGCGACCCTCGATCCGAAACCGCTCGATGTTACGGAATGGAACACGCTGGCGCGTTGGCTGGCGCAGCTCGATCTGGCACCGGAAGATCTCGCCACCGTCGATGGAGATCGGATTCTCGACGACTGGCCGGATGGTCGGATCGACGCGAAACGGCTGCACACCCTGCTGGGACGATACGACGAACTTCAACCCCTGCTCGATCGCTGGCGCAGTCTGGGCATCTGGATCATCGGGCGCTCCGACGAGAGCTACCCGCAACGAATCCGGCAGCGCCTCGGTGACTCGGCACCGACGATCCTGTTCGGACTCGGCGAACCACGCCTGCTCGCGAATCCAGGGCTCGCGCTCGTCGGATCGCGCAACGCCTCGACCGAAGAGAATCTTCGCGCCTTCGGATATGGTCAACAGGCCGCCGAATCGGGCTACACCGTGGTCAGTGGCGGAGCCCGCGGCATCGATACCCATTCCGAGCAGGGAGCATTCGATGCCGGTGGGACGGTCGTCTCGATTCTCGGCGATTCACTGGTACTCGCGTCGCGCAAGTCCACACTTCGCGATCATCTCGAAGTCGGTGATCTGGCATTAATCACGCCGTATTCACCCGATGCCGGGTTCTCTTCCGGCAACGCGATGGGTCGCAACCGGCTGATCTATTGCTTGGCGGAAGCGGCGATCGCCGTCTGTTCGACGTTAGGTCGAGGCGGGACCTTTGCCGGTGCATCGGAGGCAATTCGACGTGGCTGGGTGCCAGTTTGGGCACCACGTTCGGCCAATCCGGAATCCGGCAACGATGTCCTGATCGACCTCGGTGCCCACGAACTTCCGTCCGACCGAGCGTTCACGATCGCCACACTGGCAGAAGCACCGGTGAGCAACCAAAAGCCAGCCCCTGGCCAAACCTCCCTCTTCGGGTCCTGAGGTCACAACGGATGGCGCAGAGCTGGTCTCTGCCGGAGTTTCGGGACGGGAACGTCGGCGCAATGGTAGGCGCAGAGCTGGTCTCTGCCGGAGTTTCAGGACGGGATGCCGTGCAACCACGAGGGTTGCAATACCGAAACGCATCCGGGCTACGACGCCGGAAGCGACTTCGGGCCGATCCGGAACAGGTTGGCAAATCGATCCAGATCTTCCGCCGAACCGTCGAGCGTCAGCATCCCTGATTCCAGTGCCTGTTCTGCCGTGATGCTGCCGTCCATCACCAGATTGACCGGGCCATGGATGTGGAATACGGCGTGAGGATCATCGATCGGACCAGCCTCCACCTCGATCGACCCGTCATCGATGACGGTATGGATCTCGATCGGACCAAAATGGAACTGGTAGCGCAAATGAAGGCCAACGGCGGAGGACTGCTGAAACGTCGTCCGCAGCGCCATGATCATCGAATCGAGCGTCACGATTTCGCCGTCTTTCAGCTCCCCAAGTGATTGCGCTCCCCAGCGACCTAGTTCGAGCATGACACTCTCGAGTTCCAGACCGTATTCTGTCAACTCATAGACAACCGATGAGGCCGGTCGGGGCAGGATGCGGCGGCGGATTACCCCCGACTCTTCCATTTCCTTCAGCCGCGCGGCGAGAATATTCGTTGGAATCTTCGGCAAACCGTTGCGTAAATCGGTGTACCGCCGGGGACCAACCAGCAGATCCCGCACGATGAGCAGCCCCCAACGCTCACCGACCATTTCGAGGGCGCGAACAACTCCACAATATTGACCGTAGGTGCGCTGCATGAGATTTCCTGACACATAAGTGGTGGCACTTCGACCATTCGACTTGCTTAGAGCAAGTATACTCATTAGGCGCAACTGGTGCAGCAGGAGTCTTTGACCGGATATCTAACAGGAGAATCACTATGTCAGATACGACGATGAATGACGCCGAACGGAACGCATTTCTGTCTGAAACGCATATCGCAGTGTTGGCAGTGGCCAGCGGGAGCGATCGACCACCGCTGGCCGTGCCGCTGTTCTACCACTACGCACCGGATGGGAATTTCTTGTTTTTCACCAACACCCAGGGGAGAAAGTCCCGCAAGCTCGGGCTGATCAGCTCCGCCGGAGTGCTGGGAATGACCGTGCAGGACGAGAACTTCCCGTACAAGTATGTCCGCGCCGAGTGCTCGGTCGTCAGCATCGATCAGCCACCGGCATTCGATGCCGCGTTTCAGATTGCTCGACGTTACATGCCGGTCGAGGATGCTCGCGGATTCGTCGAGACGGAACTCAACCATCCGGATGGCCGGTTCACGGTGATTACGGCCTCACCAGTCCGCTGGGATTCCCAGGATGTCTCGAAGGAGGCCGAATGATCAGCGATCTTCATCCATCGAGTGGCGATACGGGAGCGACACTCCCTAGTAGCCGGCGCGGATTTTGAATTCGGCGTAGTCGAAATCAGCGCTGCGGATGTAGTCCATCGTCGCCTGTTCGCTGCTGCGAACCTTGATCACGGCGTCGCCAATACCAGCAAGCACCGCTTCCGGCACGATCACGATGCCGTTGGCATCTCCATGCAGAATGTCGCCGGTAACCACCCGCTGACCGTCGAGCTCGATCGGTTCGCCGACCGATTCGATCCAGAAATTCGAGTGCGACACAACCGGGTACTTCATGAAGTAATGGAATCCCAGCGCCCGTACCTCGGCCACGTCACGGAAGGCACCGTCGGTCACCATGCCAACGGCACCGAGCTTCTGAGCCAGCGTCGACATGATTTCGCCGGCAAACGCGACCCGGTGCGGTGCCCCGCTGACATCCTGCACGGCGAGCACAACCGGCCCATCCATCGCCGCCAGGGCGTCCCACATCCGCCAGTACCCATCGCGCCCGGCCACCTCGCCCGGCGCATTCGACATCGTGACGGTCAGGGCCCGGCCGACCATGAACTCGAGCTCCGGAAACTGACAGACGATGCGCCCACCGATGAACCCGTCGGTGCGATCGCGCACGTCGAATGGCTCGATTGCATTAGCGAGTGTGGGACTATCGACCGATTTCAGATAGGCGATGAGCTCCGGAGTCAGTGAATTCGTCGACATGGTGTCATGGCTCCCCTGCGATGCGCTTGGTTGAATGTCTTTGCTGAGCATACCGAACCGGTGCATTTGGTCAACTCCCCGGGTAACAGCGGAGCGTTGCCATCATTCGAATCAGTGGCATGCTTCGCAATTAACCGCAGCGCGCGCGGCAGGGTTCCTGTAATTGACTGTTGAATGGTATTCCGGGCTGGAAACAAGATAACCGCACGGGGGATGGCCCGTGCGGTTACAAGCAACACCATGGAGGGAAGGGGGGAGATGTTGCCGTGGCTGGCGACAACATCAAAATGGTGCTGTAAGTAGATTAGCTGTGCCACGCAGTCAAAAATGGTCCAATCGGATAATGTTTGGGGTCCGTTCGCACAATCAGGCAATAGTTGTCATTAGTACGTACACAGCTTACATCCTGATACGTGAAGCGGTGCTGGCATCGGTACCCAAACCTCGGTGTATTTGTCCAGTTGAGACTGTTTCGCAACTGCGCCTGTGCTACCATTTCCTGCGGTGAAACCCGGAGTTCAGGCTGAACTCCACCACTATCGCAATCCAGTTCCTCCACTGGTCCGCATGACTCGAATGCGACGGGTCCTCAGCACGAATGGGAGCAGCGCCGCGTGCAGATCTACGGCGAGAACTGGATTGTCATCGCGTTCATGCTGGCTTTGGCATTCTTCATGGGTAATGCCCTTCTCACGCTGAACAAGATTGCCGCTCCGTCGAAACCGAGCGCGATCAAGGCGATGCCGTACGAATCCGGCGTGCCCGATGTCTCCCCGGTCAAGGCACGTTTCACACCTCGTTTCTACGTCATAGCCATGCTGTTTGTTGTATTCGATCTCGAGGTTGTCTTCATCTATCCCTGGGCAGTGATCTTCGATGATCTTGGCCTCTTTGGATTTGTCGACATGGTGATCTTCCTCGGTCTGTTGCTGATCGGCTACGCCTACGCGTGGAAGAAAGGGGCCCTCGAATGGGTCTGATCGACGATCGCTTCGAAAAGAACGTTTTTGTTTCCTCACTCGATTTCCTCTTTAACTGGGGTCGCCGATCGTCACTCTGGTGGTTGCAGTTCGGGCTTGCCTGCTGCGCGATCGAGATGATCAGCGCGTCGATGTCACGATGGGATCTCGCAGAACGTTTCGGCATGCTCTACCGTGCATCACCGCGACAGGCTGATCTGATGATCGTGGCCGGTACTGTTACCAAGAAAATGGCGCCGATTGTGCGCACCCTTTACGATCAGATGCCGGAGCCGAAGTGGGTTCTCTCCATGGGTTCCTGCGCCAACGTTGGCGGACCGTACGATTCATACGCCGTGGTTCAGGGGGTCGACCAGATTGTACCGGTCGATGTCTACGTCGCCGGTTGCCCACCAACTCCGGAATCGCTCTACTACGGCATCCTGCAGCTCCAGAACAAGGTCATCAAGTACGAGACGATGGCGAAGAAGCAGGGCGTCGGCGCCGCGGAAGCGCAGCGCCAGGCCGACCGCGAAGGTGCGATGATCGCCGGCCTGCGTCACTGATCGAACCCGCCCCACATCCCGGCGAAACCATCCATGGAAGGAACGCACCGTGACCGACGGTGATCTGGACACCAAGCAACGCCCGGGCGACACGCCCGATCCCAACCCCAAGGCCACCGCGGACGCCTCGGCCCCCAACGCCGATCCGGAAGCGGTTGTCGACGCCGTTGCGGCGCCCTCCGCCACACCGCCCGCGGGAGGCGCCGTCACCGAGCCGACCGCGGCCCAGGAGGGCGATGCGACCTCGGAGCAGCCGCTCGGCAACCTCGAAGCGATGCAGGCGCGACTCGATGCCATGAACGCTGATCCTTCGGGATGGGGACGTGACCTGTGGATCGACGATGACATCGAAAAGCACCCGGTCGTGCGTGCCCTGCGCGTGGCTTTCCCGGACGATATGCTCGACATCATCCGCTTCCGTGACGAAACCACGATCCACGTCAACCGCGAGCGGCTGCGCGACATCGCCTTCTACCTCCGTGATCACGAGCAGATTCAGCTGAATTTCCTGACCGACCTCACCGCCGTCGACATGCTCCGGTTGCGCACGACACCGCGCTTCGATGTCGTCGCCAACCTGTATTCGATCCCGAACCGGGTGCGGCTCCGGCTCAAGGCCGGCTGCGACGACGGTGAGCCGGTCCCGTCGCTCGTTCCTGTCTGGAACGGCGCCAACTGGCTCGAGCGCGAGGCCTACGACATGTTCGGCATCATCTTCGAGGGCCACCCAAACCTGCGGCGCATGCTGCTGCCGGACGACTGGGATGAGGGGTTCCCGCTGCGCAAGGATTATCCGCTGCGCGGGTGGAAGGAGTTCCCGGTGTATAACACGGAACGGGTCGTTCCACGGGTCCGCACACGCTGGACCGGAAGGGGGGTTTAGCCCCAATGTCATCGATTACCCAACGCCCTGGCGGCCCCGGCGTCGACCCCATGGCCGACATCGAAAGCAGTCCGTACGGCATTCCGGGCGAGACGATCTCCGAGAATGTGTCGCCTACCGGCTCCCTAACCGTCAGCGACGAGCACGAACTGGCCAGTGGCGAACGTCTGCTGACCCTCAACATGGGTCCGCAGCACC
>JBBJOX010000176.1:0-6165 GCA_037724245.1 Thermomicrobiales bacterium
ATGTCCTTGATCACATCGGTTGCACTTCGCGGAGTCGACGTGTACTAAGCTTTGAAATCAGCGAAAAGATGCTCGATTACCACCTCCTTGCCGGTTTCAATAGTCAGCCAGTAGGAGAGCAGAACGTCAATGCGTTTTCTCTTGAAACGTCCGGTGGTTACTTCCTCGCGCCACGGTTTCAGATGATCCAGATCTCCCCAGACGTTGAGCAGCAGATCGTCGGCAAATTTTGGCTTGCCACCAATCTCGAACTGCTGGAACAGGAGATTCTTTACCAGATCCGCCGCATCCAAGGGTACACCTCGATGGTTGAGAACCTCGAAGATAACCTGTGGGTCGTCATTCACATCAAGAATGATTTGAACCAGTTGCATCCTGTTCTTGAGGGTTTCAAGGAGGTGATACAGTCTTGTCTCTGCGTTGAGTGATTCTTTGGCCCAATCTCCAATCGATTCTTCAAACCACTCCCGAGCCTTAGTGATCCGATGTTCCGAATCAGGAGACGGACCGCGACCATCGGAAGCAGAAACCGCCCAAAGAAATGCCTTACGATCCTGGGGCAATGGCCAGACTTTGTAGAGATCGTCTGGAAAGTCAGGATGGATCGCCTCCTTCTTGTTCTCGATCATGCTGGCGAAATTCGCTGCCAAGGAAGGTGAACCGAATGTAATCGCTGCCGACCGAGCGGCGGCGATTAATACCTGAAGTGTCGTTAGGCGTTGTTGCCCATCAACAACGTTCCATAAATAGACGCTTGCTGGCGGTTTTGGCCGGTGCTGCAACACCATCGCGCCCAGGAAGTACGTGCGGTGGGCAGCCTGGCCGGCATACGTTTGCTGATCCGAATCCCGTTCAACTTCTTCTGCCGCCTGTTTGATATCGAGCCACAGCGGAAGCCAATTACGCTCTTCACTCCAGACATAGGGACGTTGGAATAGCGGGATGATGTTCTGGTGATCATAGGCAAAAACGTGACCCAGAGTGACGGCACCTGCTTGCATTGCGGACTCCCATGAAGGTTTCGACTAGTTCAAACCACGTTCGGTGAACCAGGCGATCGCGGTTTCGCCGTTGGTGCGGATGGTTTCGCTGACGCTGCGGTTGTGCGCCATCGGGTTGCGGAAGGCGGTCAGATCGCTGACGGTGTCGGTCAGCTGGCGTTTGCTGCCGAGGCGGTCGCCGACGCTCGGACAGACAGCATCGTTGCGGATGATTTTTTCGAGATCGGTCAGGTAGCTGCTTTCGAGCGGTTGTCGGAGTGTCGGTGCAGCGTCCGATGCCGCGTGGTGCTTCGCGTATTCCTCGTGCAGTTTGGTGCGGATCGTCGAAGGCAGGCTGGCGACATCGCCGGCGAGGGCGGTGTAGATGCTCAGGCGATTTCTCCTGCAAGCATAATCCCGGTCTATGGCGAGTTCGATTTTGAACTCACATGGTCCGCCAATCCCGGATATGGTTAGAGCTCCAATAACCTGGACATTTTGGCAGATTTGCTCGTCCCCGGGTTAACCACAGCCCAGACCAGCACCTCGAGTCAAACTCAATTCTAGCTCCATCGTTTTCTCGGTGCTCGACGAACGAGGTTTCGCTGCGGGTTGGACGGTCGTCTTCGATTCACGCTGCACGGTCGAGTTCCGCAGATCACAGGAGCTGGAGGCGGCAATTCCGATAGCGCACTGGGATCCATGTACGTCAGGGCAACAGCGTCCTTGCCGGACATTCGATTCAGATGACTTGGCGCTTCGTGGTTCGTCTGGACACCATCGATCCTCTGACCGGAGCGGCGACCACCGTCGCGACGCTCGACACCCTGCCGGATCTGGATGTCGGGTAGGGCGGGGCGACTCGAGGAAATCGCCGGCTACGGTGATGAACTGCGGTTGAAGTTATCAATGTAGTCGAGGAATTCCAGTACCCCGGGAACTGTCCACATCGAATTGGCTGGTGCTCACGGCATTGGTTTGGGATCGACTCACGGGTCGACAGCTACGAGACCAACACCCAATGACCTGATTAGCTGCGGTCGAAATCGTGGGCACGCTGGTGGGTGTGGAAGCGCCAGGCCATGCCGATGACGACGAGGGCGTAGATCGCGAATGGTGTCTGGACCAGAAGCGCGTCTGGAATCATCAGGGCTTCGACACTGATCCATCCCAGCAGGATACAGCCGGCGGCCAATGCCGATTGGGGTGCCAGTTCGTGTTCGAACCAGATCAATCGCGCGGCCAGCAACATGCTTCCACCGACGATCAGGCAGAGAATCAGGCCGGGTATGACGAAGCTGGAAAAGGGTGAATCCTCCAAAATCCGTAGCGGCATGCCAAGTGTGCTTACGGTCAGGATCGCGCCGAAGGGGAATGCGAGGAAGCCCATAATCAGCACAAGGATGAACAGGCGATGTGGCGGTCCCGTTCGCCAATGGTGATGCACCAAAGGATCCGCAGTGTCGGGTACAAGAAGGATGCGTTGTGTGTGCATGACCTCGTCCTTCGTTGGTCTCTTCGTCAGTGGGCCCGGGTTGCGATTGGTGCCAATGACCACGACGATCCTCCGCTGTAGTTCGCCAGGCTGGCCGCTGATGGATGAAGGACCACGACCGGGACTGATGCCCGTCGTATGATCTGGAGTGCCATGCTCCCGAACCGGGAACGCGATGCGTTGCCTTTGCCGTGCGTGGTCATGACGACGAGGTCGTTCTTGGCCGTCGCGCCGATCAGGCAATCAATGACATGACCCTCAACCAGGCTCGAGCTGACGTCGATACCTGCTTCTCGCAAAGTCGACTCGGCCAGATTCAGTGCCTGGTTCGCCTCGAACTGCAATGTTGCCATCACATCCTGGCGGTCGTAATTGTTGTCGTACATATGAGCATACGCAGGCGGTAGCGCAGTATCGGAATCGATGACTGTCATCAGGTGGATCGGGATATCGAACAAGCGAGCAAGCACTCCGGCGATCGGGATTGCCGCATTCGATGTGGCGGAACCGTCGAGCGGTACGAGCACACGGGTTGGTCGTTCGATATGCGCAGCGCCTTGCGTCGCAATAGCGGGGAGCAGCATCACCGGAATGTCCGCGGTCAATGCGAGTTCCTCGCCGAGCGTTATGCTGTCGATCGGTCGCCATTCGCTGCCTTGCCGCAGCTGCGTCGGTTCGGACCAGACGATCATCTGGGCATGGATGTCATGAGCCGATTCGACGATGGTCTCTGCCGGGTTACCTCTGGTATCACAGGATTCGATACGGATATCTGTTGGTCGATCGGCTGCTTCAGACGCACCCGTTTGCACTGCCGTCTTCAACTGGCTAGCATTCTCGTCTGTTGTTTCGGTGAGCAGCAGGATGGTGAACCGGCGCCCCGATCCGACAAATTCATGCACGCGCAGCAGCATTTCGGGATCGTGCACCGTTCCGTCAAATGGAACAAGGACATTGCCAATGGGTGAAATCGAAGTGGTGCTCATGCTTCCGTCCAGTTCCAGCTGAATCGATTCGAACGAAACGATTGATCTCAGAATGGACCAAAGCCGGTTGCACAGGCGTGACACGGTTGATTCGAGCGTGTCAATTTCGTGTCAGGGCACTGGAGCGGGTCCCTTGGAAGAAAGGACCCGCCGCGGTTGCAGGTTCGTGCTGAATACCGGGAATGGATCAGGACGGGGAGCGGCCCGACCAGGTGGATCCTCGAAATGCTGGTAAGCGTAGGCAGTAGCTTCGGAAATGAGCGTCTCGAGTTCCTGGATGATCGACGTGGCTTCGGGCAGAAACCGGTGGCAACGGCGCAAGGCGTCGATGCAGAGGTGGTACCGGCTCATTTCATTCAGGACCACCATGTTGAACGGGGTCGTTGTCGTTCCTTGTTCCGAGAAGCCGCGAACATGGAAGCGCCCGGTGTTGATATGGCCGTGGATGATCTCGTGAATCGCCCGCTGATATCCGTGAAATGCGAAGATAACCGGTTGCTCGGCGGTAAACAGTTCGACAAAGCGGGCCGTATCCATGCCGTGTGGATGCTGATCGCGCGGGAACAGCACCATCAGGTCGACCACGTTGACAACGCGCAGACGCAGATCGGGTATGCGCTGTTGCAGCCATTCTGCGGCGGCCATTGTTTCGAGGGTCGGAACATCTCCGGCACAGGCAAGCACAATATCAGGAGTCGTGTCGGTTTCGTTTCCGGCCCACTCCCAAACCGATGCACCCGCGGCGCAGTGCTGCGCGGCCGCCTCCATGTCCAGATACTGCAAATGTGGCTGCTTGTCGGCAACGATGAGGTTGACGTAGTTGCGACTTCGCAGGCAGTGGTCTGCTACGGAAAGCAGGCAGTTCGCATCGGGTGGTAAATAGATGCGGGAGACATCACCACGCTTGGAGAGCATGACATCGATCATGCCCGGCCCCTGATGGCTGAATCCGTTGTGATCGTTGCGCCAGCAGGTCGAACTCAGGAGGATGTTGAGTGACGGTACCGGCTTGCGCCAGGCCAGTCTCGTTGATTCCTGTAGCCACTTGGCGTGTTGAACCGTCATCGAGGCGGAGACCATCGCAAACGCCTCGTAGGTCACGTACATGCCGTGCCGGCCGGTGAGATTATAGCCCTCGAGCCACCCTTCGCAGAGATGCTCGCTGAGCACTTCCATGACCCGACCATCCACGGCCAGCGATTCGTCGATATCGAGAATCGGACCGACAAAGCAGCGATTCTCTCCATCCAGCACGGCACCGAGCCGATTCGAAGCCAGCTCATCGGGGCTGAACAAACGGAAATTCGCTTCGGTCCGATTCAGGGCATAGACATCGCGGAGCCAGGTGCCGAGTGGCATCGTGTTGCCAACGCTGACCGATCCCGATCCCGACGTGGAATGATCGACGCCGTAATGCCGGAAGTCGGGCAGTTTCAGATCTGGCCGGTCCGGACCACCATTGGCGTGGGGATTGGCGCTCATCCGGCGGGTGCCGTGCGGTGCCAGCGCTGCGAGCTCGGGGTTCAGGCGACCCTGGTCATCAAAAAGGGAATCGGGATTGTAGGTTCGAAGCCATGTTTCCAGACGTTCCAGATGCTCCGGATTCTCGCGAACAGTCGAGAGCGGAACCTGATGCGAGCGGAATGTTCCCTCGGCGGGAAGTCCATCGATCACTGTCGGTCCGGTCCAGCCTTTCGGGGTGCGCAGCACAATCGCTGGCCAGTGAGGTCGATCGTGAACGCCGTTGGTTCGCGCATCGTCCTGAATCGCGCGTATCTTCGCGTAACAGGTATCCAGCGTGGCAGCGAACGCCTGGTGCACGATTTCCGGCTGGTCGCCTTCGACGAAGAACACGTCGTACCCCTGACCCTCGATGGTCTGTCGTACGTCTTCATTGCTCGATCGGCCCATCACGGTCGGGTTTCCGATCTTGTAACCGTTCAGGTGAAGAATCGGGAGCACCGCACCATCCCGCGCCGGGTTGAGAAACGATGTCGATTTCCACGATGCGGCCAGGGCGCCGGTTTCAGCCTCGCCATCTCCGACAACGGCGATCACGAGCAGATCCGGATTGTCGAACGCCGCACCGAAGGCGTGCGTCAGCACATACCCGAGCTCGCCGCCCTCGTGAATGGAACCGGGAGTTGTAACGCTTACGTGGCTGGGAATACCACCGGGAGACGAGAACTGTCGAAACAGGCGGCGCATGCCATCGGTACTCTGATCGATATCCGGATAGATTTCGCTGTAGGTGCCTTCGAGATACGTTTGGGCAACAAGCGCGGGACCACCATGACCGGGACCCGCCAGATACACCGCGTTCACATCGTGCTCGTTGATCAGACGGTTGGCATGGACATAGATCAGATTCAGCCCGGGAGATGTGCCCCAGTGACCGAGCAATCTGGGCTTGATATGGTCGACGGTCAGCGGCTCGCGGAGCAGCGGATTCTCCCGCAGGTAGATCTGGCCGATCGTCAGGTAATTCGAAGCCTGCCAGTAACGATGCATGCGATCGAGCATGTCTGGTGTGAGCGGGTGCGCATCTGGTACGGAAAACGGCCGGGTAGCCGTGTCGACGCCGACAACGCTCGAAACGGAGGGATCGAATCGGTACTCATGTGGTTGCTGCATGGGGCGCGGATCCTTTCAGCAATCTGCTTGAGCAGGCATAGCCTCTCAGAGCATCGATTGCACGTGTCGC
>JBBJOX010000177.1:0-6128 GCA_037724245.1 Thermomicrobiales bacterium
AACCGCGATGGGGCCCCCACCGACAACGACTCCGGATTCCGCCGCTTCCAGACCTCCGAAGCAGCCAGACTCAATCCCGTCCCGATCAAACCCGCCCCACCGAACCAGATCACCGGATCATCCGTGCCGAACACTTCCGGAAACTCGAAACGATCCAGCATGAACTTCGTCTGCAGCCTATCGAACGCCTCGCTCGACAAGCCGACGAAGAGACTGATCAGAATCATCATCCGCACTGCCGGTCTGTGCCGCGCCATGCGGACACCCTCGGCCAGCATCTGCCGCGAGTGGGCCAAACGAGTCGCCGTACCTTCTCGCACCGTCGGTTTCCACGTTTCCGGCATCGAGATCCCGATCATCAGCGCCAGAAACACGAAGCCGATCCCGCCAACAACAATCGGTACCCGTACCGAAACCAGGCCCAGGCCAACCGCACCAAACGTCCCGATAACCGTACCAATCAGCCCCACCTGCGAACCCCGCAGGAACACAGGCCCAACCGCAGCGTCGCCCACCTCGTCGGTAATCCAGGCCTCGATCGCGCCACTCAGGAATGTCGCGCCAATCCCCCAGATCACCTGATTCAGCAGCACCATGGCAAATGTCGGAAACGATCCCTCGATCACGAATCCGACACCAACCAGAAACAGACCGATTACGATCGACAATCGCCGACTATAATTGTCGGCCACGATCCCTGTCGGCACCTCGAACAGAAAATAGACCGCTTCCAGCACCGTGCCAACCAGCACCAGCTGCAGCGGACTCAACCCAACCACCGTCGCCTGATAAATCAGATTGACCGTGAAAATCAGCGTGAACAGCAGAGACTGACCACCGGCCAAAAAGAGGTAGACCGACGTTGGAGAAGCCGGTCGGCTTCCGAACTGAAATCGTCGCAACACAGAGAGTCAGCTCCAGAATGCACACAACACAAGCCCATCGCCAAGGCGATGAGCAAACAATCGTGTTCGGTCCCGTTACGCCTCCGGAAACATCCTACGAGCGTGACGAACCATTCAGGGAGACTGCCATTGCGAGACATCCTTTCGGGCGCACGCACACCGCAATTCCACGGTCAGCGCACCAGTGAGATTCCAGTGTTGCACATCGGGTACGTCGCCGGGAAGCGGTTCAAACTTCCCGGCGAACTTCATGTCAGCTCCGCCGACCACGCGATCGGTTGTGACCTGTGTGAGCTTCCTGCTTCCGCACCGCTTCGCTGAACACTGCCTGCGTGTCCGCCAGCGATTCAACGTCCTGCATCATCTCGGCGATTTCCGCCGATTGCGGTGCTGCGTACAACATCGAGTGCGCATCCCTCAATGTCCGCCGCGACGACATCACATCGCCTTGCCGATCAAGACGCATCGCCTCGCGTCGCATCGTTGAGGTCCGTTCCATCGCGTGCCGCTGCGCCACTCGTGGTGCCTGGGGATGCACCTCCACCTCACTCCGCAACCGCCGCTGCAAGGTCGGGATCTCGATCGGCACCTGCGTGCTATCGGTGAGTCGCAAGGCACCCGTCATCGCCACCACGCTGTGCTCGGCTCCGGCTGGCACCTCCACCTCGAACACCAGCACCAGTTCATCGCCTTCGATCAGATCGCGCAAATCGATCAGCATCGAGGCACCCTCGACCCGGGTCGGAAATGCATTCAGCAACGAACCGTGAACACCCGGCTCCAGTGTCAAGACCAGCTGTGGCGCCATCGCCACCACCTTCGACAAATCACCAATCTCGCGCTCGAAGAAAGCCGGGAGTTTTGCCGCGTCGTCGGCATAGGTGAAGTTCCCTCCACCCGCTTCGGCGGTTGCCGTCAGCAACGTCTCATCGAAATGCAGACCAACACCAATCGTCGATGTCGCAATCCCCTGCCTGCGGAACCGCGTGGCCATCTCCGAAAACTCGGCCGGTTCCGTGATCCCGACATTGGCCTGGCCATCGGTCAGCACCACTACCCGCCGCACCCGGGGCGCCGCCGAATACATCATCCGCTGCATCACATCGCAGCCCGACATCCAGCCACCAGCCAGATCCGTCGAGCCGCCCTCCCGAATCGCGTCCACCGCCATTCGCGTCAACGCCTTTTGCGGACCCGTCGCGTATTCCAGTCCGTGCCAGATCCGCACCCCGTGATCGAAACTAACCAGCGCCACCCGATCCTGCTCGTTCAGATAGGTCAGCGCAACCTTGACCGCCTGTTTTACCATCTCCAGCGGCTGGCCCGACATCGAACCCGAGCGATCCAGCACGAACGCCAGATCGATCGCGGGCCGGTTGACCTCCGACGTCACCGGTCGCGCCACCTGAATCTCCGCCACCAGAATCGCCGTACCACCCTCAACCGGCACCATCGTCCGGTCCCACTCTGCCTGAATATGAAAAGAAGTCGACAAAACCTGCGCCATTGGACGTCTCCCTGATTGCTACATTCAACTGTTCGAAGGTCTGACCCAACAAGAATAATAACAGCACTACGTACCAGTGTCAAGACCAACAATATTGCAAACTCTCGTGGTCGCCAATCAACGGCTTTTTTTGTCTTCATATATTCGTATTAAAGTCATTTATGGGCTCCCGCAGCTCCCGCAGCTCCCGCTACATGCCGTAGATAGCCGTTCGCAAAGCGTCCAGTATTCGTAGGGAGTCGTTTATCGGCTCCCGCAGCTCCCACTCAATCCCCGTCCACGACCGGTCGGGAAACGCTATCTACCCTTTCGGAAACCCTTCATTGGCCAACCATTTCTCGTCGATTCAATTCCCGTCGAGAATCCGTTGCGCCCACACCACCAGCGCGTCGACCTGTTCCTTGCGCCGCTGATACAAACGCTCCTCTACCAGGAACTCGGCCGAGTCGCCAATCGCCAACTTGCGCCAGACGGTACTGTTGTGCGGATCGTGACGTGCCGCCTTGATCGGTCGCGGCAGGCGCCAGGCCTGCTCCTGCGGCACCGGTTCCCCGTAATCACCCGGGCGCGAAGCCACGAACGGCCATGTCTGCGGTTCCAGTTGATCCCGCGGTTGATCGGCTGCCGGCTCACTCAACGGTTCGTACGCCACCGCATCTTCCAGCCTGATCGGCGCATCCTGCCGTACAACCGACCCGGATTCCGCCCCCAGCTCCACGATCGCATCGTAAATCTCGTCGTCGTTGAGTTCCTGCAATCGCCGCCGAATCTCGCGCAACGGCAGGTAGGCATCCTTCATGAACCCGATCAAGCGCAGGCGCTGAACGTGATTGTCACTGTAATAACTGCGTGGCCCGGCCGCTACCGGTGGCGGAAGCAAACCCTCCGACACGTAATAGCGAACAGTTCGGGATGTCACACCGGTCATATCGGTAAGTTCGTTGAGACTGTATCCGTCGCTGCTGCGCTGGCGGCTCATGCACTGATCCATCGATGTGGGTGGGAATAATTCATATGCTTAAACTCTACGCCAACGATACTACGGCAGTCCATTCCCTACGTGAAGGCAGCCGTTCACGAATCGGAGACCACCCATGTCACAAGTCATCATCTATGGAAATGCCCGCCACCTCAATCGGCGCCGCCAGGATATCTCCGACGCCATTCACCAGAGTCTCGTGTCCGCGATCGGACTTCCCGTAACCAAGCGATTCCAGCGATTCATCGACCTCAGCAGCGAGAATTTCATCTACCTCGACGATCGCAGCGATACCTACACCATCATCGAAATCAGCATGTTCGAGGGTCGATCGGTCGAGGCAAAGAAGCAGCTGATCCGATTGATCTACGCAACCCTTCAGGCCGACTGCGATCTCGATCCGCAGGATGTCGAAATCACCATCTTCGAAACACCAGCCTCGAACTGGGGAATCCGCGGACTCCCCGCCGACGAACTCACCCTCCCCTACAAGGTCGACGTCTGATGCCACCCGATCCGCACGCCTGAAGCCTGCCAGATGCCTCATATTCCTGACTCGTGCGCGAACGCCTCACCCGCTTCGTCATGCTGACAAAGCAAGAATCTCCCGGCGAAGCCGATCACATCGCCTCAACCCTCGACGGCAGACCCCCACCACGGCATCCTGAGGCACGAAGGATTAGCTACCGACACGCATATCCTCGTCAATCACGGTCTCTGGGCACGTCACTGATCTTTCGCAGGCTCAGGATGACCGGAAATGGAGTAGCGCCCGATAACGCTCGAGTTCCGCTTGCATCACTCGAGCTCGAACCCCTCACCCGCTCCGTCATGCTGACGAAGGAAGAACCTCCCGGCGAAGCCGATCGCGTCGCCTCAACCCTCGGCGGCAGTCCCTCCGCCACGGTCATCCTAAGGCACGAAGGATCAGCTACCGGCACGCATAGTCCCGTCAATCAAGGTCTCTGGGCACGCCCATGCCGGGAGAATCAGTCAAGCTCACGTGGACCGACCACTCTGCATACTCAGGAAACGCCGGTCAGCGTATCCACATTGACCCCCATATCGTCACCCGGAGGCATGTCGGAAAGACGCAACGACAACGTCTGCGAAATCCCGTCGCCACCCATGCTGATGCCGTACAGCGTATCCGCAATCTCGACCGTTCCCCGATTATGCGTGATCACAATAGCCTGCGTCTCCGACGCCAGCACCCGCAGCTGCTCGCGGAACCGCATCACGTTCGCCTCGTCCAGCGCCGCATCGACTTCATCCAGCAGCACGAACGGCGACGGACTGACTCGCAGAATCGCGAACAGAAGCGCTACACCAGTCAGCGACCGCTCGCCACCGGACAGCAGCGACAGATTCTGCAATCGCTTGCCCGGCGGCTGCGCCACAATATCGACGCCACCCTTACCGTTCTCGCTTTCCTCGTCAGTTGTCAGCACCAGACGCGCCGTGCCACCACCAAACAGCGTCGTGAACGACGTACTGAACGCAGCCGCCACCTTGGCGAACGTCTCCTCGAACTGCGCATGCATCGTCGCGTGCAGATCCTGCAACATCTGTCGCAGTGAAGCAGTGGCTGATTCGACATCCGCCAGCTGCGTCTTCAGGAATAAGTGATGCTCGGCCTCGCGCTCGTACTCGGTCACGACATCGTCGCCGACGTACCCGACACGTCGCAATCGCTCTTTCAACCGGGAAATCTCACGCTCGGCCACCAGTGGGTCAGTCAACGCTGCATCATCGTCGTCGCCCGCGTCAAGCACGAGCTCGAGCAACACCACCGGATCCTCGACCGTCAGATCCTCGAAAATCCGGACCGAGATCGCTTCATGCTCGGCTCGTGAACGCTCGACCACCAGTTCCTGCTGCGATAGCGTCCGTTCGCGTACCAGCAAGTCCTGATTCGCCCGTTCCAGGGCTCCCGTCGTCGATTCCCTGCTGACCGCCGCCTGTTCGACCTGCGCGGCCAGCGGCATTCGTTCCGTCGTTGCGGTATCGAGCGATTGCTGTACCCCGGAAATCTCGGATTCGAGACGCGTCAACTGACCCTTGTGCGCGATTTGTTCACCGTCGAGTTCGGCCATCCGCTGCGATCGCAATCCCAGTTCTTCTGCCAGCGCCACCCGTTGCGCCGTCAACGACGATGCCCGGCGACGCTCTGCCCGCACCCGCTCCTCGAGACCGGCCAACTGCTGCTGCGCCTGCGACAACCGGGCCTCCTCTTCGCTACCCGCTTCACGCTGTTCCGCAATCGACGCCACGATCCGGGCATGTTGTTCGCGCTCGGTGTCCCGCAACGTCACCGCCGCGCTGATATCGTGTCCAATCGTTTCGAGTTCGGACGCCCGCTGCGTGCGCGATGATCCGGCCGAGGCATGCTGCTGATCGGCCGTATCCCGCTGCGACACAACGTCCCGCAGCCACGTCGAGAGTCGCGTTCGCTGTCCACCACGTTCGCGTTGTTGCGCCGCCAGACCCGCCAGTTCGGTTTGCCGTGCCCGTTCTTCGGTTGCCTGCCCAGTTGCCTGCTGTTCCAGCTGGTGCCGGTGGGTTGAGATCTGCGACAGTGCCGCTTCCAGGTTCGAAATCGTCGTTGGCAGATCGCGCAGTTCACGTTCCCGCCCCAGCACGCCGCTGTCACGAACCGCCGCACCACCCGTCACCGACCCATTCGATCGGGCAATTTCACCGGAGAGAGTAACCGCGCTCCAGCCGCTCGGCAGCA
>JBBJOX010000178.1:0-6076 GCA_037724245.1 Thermomicrobiales bacterium
ATGAAGATATCGCCCCGATGGAGGGCGGCAATGATCGATGCCGCTGTCAGCGTGGCCTCTGCCTTGATCCAGGTGGTGGGATAGCCAAGAGACGCTGGAACAAAGGGGTTATCGTCGCTCGTCGGGCCCAACAGCCGATGCATGTCACTTCCGCCCATCGGTGGCATGCGCAGACCCTGCCGCAAGTGCTCGTCCCAGATGCGAGTCGACACGCTGTTGAGCTTGTTCCACCAGCCATTCCATGCCTCGACCGCATGAAACCCAATCACTTCGGGAAACTCCCAGGCCGGACCAAAGGGTTTGGGATGATTTAAGGAGACGAATCCTCCATCGGCGCGAGCGAGATCCACCACGCCCTGCAATCCTTCGGCTGTTGGATCCCGAAACTCGTACCAGCGATCAGTACCCCAGACATTGAAATGTCCGGCGTAGGTCGTGACCTCGACACCGGGCACCAGAACTGGCCAACCCGGGCCGGTCGGTACCAGCAGCTCCGGATTTTGCGCCCGGTTGTGATCGGTTATGCCGTAGAAATCGAGACCTGCCGATCGCGCCGCCATCGCTACCTGCGCTGGGAACGAGCTGCCATCGGAATACACGGTGTGGGCATGCAGATCTCCGCGCCACCATCCCGGGAGAGCCGGTGCAATGTCGTCGATCTGAGGCAAAGTGACATCTGGTTCGACAAAGGAATTGAGCAGACGTGGATCGGGATCAAACTCGATTCTCGCCGACCATTCGAGTCCTTTTGGACCAACCTTGTACGCTCCGAGCAGGAGATGCCAAACGCCGGCATGCAGCGCGCCTGCACGATACGGCGGCGTCGCCCAGTCTGCACCGATCACCAGATCGAGTTTGTTGCTGCCACTCCAGCCGCGGAATCCAGCGCCGCCGGATTCGATTCCACGGGCATCGAACACGCCAACATCCAGCACATTTCCTCCGACGATGTTGGGGTCGGATCCGATCTGATCGTTGTAACTGATCCGAATCCGGAGTTGGGAAATGCCATCCGGTACATCGAACGGCACATGCTGGAACGTTTGTGTCTGTTCGATGTCGATCTGACCGGCGAGATACATCACGTTGAGTTCTGATCCGTTCATAAACCTCTCGATACGTCTGGCGTTCGTGTACAGAATAAACCTCTCTGCTTGGTGTAAATGAGATCGAAAATAATGCCTGGGAGAATCCAGTCACGTTTCCGGACCGGTGAGGTCAATCGACGTTCTGGTATCGTGACGTATTGCACGTGTTGTACAGGTATTGATACTCTCACCTGAACATTGCTGGGCACGACCTTTCTTCTGGTCGTCCGATGCAGCAGGATCACCGTCGATCTCGCCCCTTGCAGCATTGGTACAAGGAACGACACTCGCAGACGTTACGCGAATGTCAAAGCGCGTGCCCAGGTGGGTTCGCCCGCGACAAACACATGGAGTACATGGTGGTTTCGACAGATACAACCGATTCAGCATCGAACGAGCAAACGATCAGCAACGAGGCGGCTGCGGTAGCGGCGGCCCCGGCAAATCGTCCTCACAGTGGCAGATCGCGGGTCGTGATCATCGGTGGCGGTTTCGCCGGACTCAATGCGGCGAAAACGCTGGCCGAGTCGTCGGCTTCGGTGACGCTGATCGATCGGCGGAATCATCATCTCTTCGCTCCGCTGCTCTATCAGGTCGCGACCGCACAGCTTTCGCCAGCCAACATTGCACAGCCGATTCGAGGCATTACGCGAGGGCAAAAGAATCTTTCGGTCGTCCTCGGAGAAGTCGAAGCGATCGACTCCGAGAACAAGACCGTTCGTGTCGAAGACGGCACCGAGTTCGGCTACGACTATCTGATCGTCGCAGCCGGGGCAACCCATTCCTACTTCGGCCGCGACGAATGGGCCAGCGTGGCACCGGGCCTGAAAACCCTGGAAGACGCGCTCGATATCCGACGTCGGATTCTGATGGCGTTCGAAAAGGCGGAGAAAGAACCGGATCCAGTTACACAACAGGCTTTGCTGACATTCGTCGTGATTGGTGCTGGGCCAACGGGCGTGGAAATGGCCGGAGCAATTGCCGAGCTCGCCAATCACACGTTGACAAGGGACTTCGAACGGATCGATTCGCGCCAGGCAAAAGTGATTCTGCTCGAAGGATTGCCACGCGTTCTCCCTCCGTTCAAGGAAGAACTTTCGGCCAAGGCCGCCATTGCACTTGAAAAGCTGGGTGTGGTGGTTCGTACCGGAGCTCTGGTGACCGCGATCGACGAGGGTGGTGTCAACATCGGTGACGAACGGATCGACGCCAGTACCGTGGTCTGGGCGGCCGGAGTTCAGGTATCGCCAATCACCAAGGAACTCGGCACGATAGCGACGCTCGACCGGGCTGGTCGTGTTCCCGTCGAGCGGGAATTGCACATTGCCGGGCATCCCGAGATCTTCGTCATTGGTGACGCATCGAGTGCGAAAAACGGGGAAGGCAAGCCGCTGCCGGGTGTGGCGCCGGTCGCCATGCAGGAAGGCAAGTGGGCAGCCGAGAATATCAAGCGGCGGGTCGCTGGTCTTGCCTACCTGCCGTTCGAGTACAAGGATCGCGGAAGCATGGCGACGATTGGTCGAAACCATGCCGTTGCCGACATCCGCGGTTACAAGTTCGATGGCTTCCTTGCCTGGGCGGCCTGGGCCTTCGTCCACGTATTCAATCTGGTTGGTTTCCACAATCGGGTGCTGGTCGGAGCGCAATGGCTCTTCAGCTACTTCAGCTACAACCGTGGCGCGCGCCTGATCACCGGTGAGCGTCCTCTCAAGGAGGATTAGGCTCTCACTCGTGCCAACGTGAATTCGAACAACGACGGGGCTCCTGGTGGAGCCCCGTCGTTGTGTCTTGAAGTGGGAGGGTGGCAGAACCTTTCCCACATGGCAGGTGCAGAGCTTGTCTCCGCCGGTGTTGCTTGACGGTACTTCGTGGTACCGAACAAGCCCCGATGTGACGAGAGAAATCGGAGTTCGCGTGCGCGCGGCCTCGGTCAGGGACAAGCCACTGACCCTACGAATAACGCGGGGTTCGCGTGCGCGAAGCCCCGATCAGAGACAAGCCTGGACCCTATGAAAGGACCGGGATCCGGTGACTGCGTGTCGGGCGGGGATGCGACGAAGGGGCACCGTTGGTGCCCCTTCGTCGTTACTGTCGCTATTCAGATCACGGGAAATCGGTGCGGTCGTTGGGATTGGTTCCCGCGGCGACTTCGTTGGAATCGTTGACCGTGTCACCGTCGCTGTCGCCTTCTCCCGGATTGGTTCCGTAAAATTCCTCCTGCTCGTCGGTCAGGCCGTCGCCGTCACTGTCGACGTTGCCATTGGATGGCGGAGCGGCTGGATCTGAGTCGGTGTCTGGTTCGGGCTGTGGATCGATGACCGGATCCTCGTCGATATCAGCTTCGCCGTTGGTTGAATCAAGCGGATCGGTGCCGTTGATTATCTCGTCACCGTCGGAGATGCCGTCGCCGTCGCTATCAGCTTCAGTTGGATCAGTTTCCGAGAAATAGATCTCCTCGCCATCGCTCAGCCCATCCTCGTCGGAGTCTGGATTGAGTGGGTTCGAGCCGTAGAAAAGTTCACCACCGTCATAGAGGATATCGTCGTCGGAATCGAGATTGAACGGATCGGTTCCGATCGCGATCTCATTAATGTCGGGAATCCCATCTTCGTCGGTGTCGAGTTCCGGGTCCGGAGTTTCTGTGGCTTCCGTCGTTGGTTCCTCAGTCGGTTCCTCGGTTGGTTCGGATGTCGGCTCGGTCGTTGGTTCAGTCGTCGGTTCGGGTAAGGCTGGTACGACGGTGAGTGCGGGCGAGGCCACATCCGGGCTTGCCACCGGGGAGGCGGTTTCACCAAGAGTCGTGCCGACGTAGGCAGCCGCGTAGCTCGCTCCCTCGTTGCCACCGGTCACGGTAATCGCGCTCGGAAAGACCGATGCGGTGCCGACGGAAAGGGTCGTGTCGCCCTCTGGCGTCGTGATTGTCACTTCGCCCCTGGTCACATAGACGAGCGTCGGGACTGCGCCGACCGGTAGGAGCGACTGCTCACCGGCGGCGAGAATATCCCGGATCAAATCGGTGTCGCGTTCGGTACCGTCGCCAGTGAAGATCGAGCTTTGATAAATGCTGGTGCCTTCAGCGGGAACGGCATCCGCTGCCTGCAGTGCCATGAACGCGTACTGGTCGGGTGCGCCAAAGGTTTCAAAAGCGAGGGACTGTCCTTCGCGAACGAACATTGCCTCGCCGGCCGCCAGCCGAGTTTTCGACATCGTCGACTCTTCGATCACCAGAATCGGTGAGCGCGTCGCCAGAATGAACCCGGTGGCATCGAGCACGATTGGGCCTTGCGATACGTCGGCGGTGCGGGCCGTTACGTTCCAGCGTAAATCGGCGGCTGGCATCGTCACCACCCCTTGCGCGATAACGGCGGCGTTACCTGATGCAGGTGATGATCCAGCTGGGCCGGATGGCCCGGATGATTGCGCAACCACCCCTGCAATCGAGGCAATTCCAAGTGAAAACGCCGTCAGCAACATGATCACCTGACGTCGCCCGAGGCTGGCAAACCATGTCCGGAACTGCATCAGGTGAACGGTGATTCGGTGGGTCACGTGTGATCCTTGCGCGATGTCCACCGTGGCAGAACGAGATACCAGGGCGAGCGGACAGTCGAATAATGTATTCAACCCTACGCAGATGACCGCAACGCGTCAACGTACGAACACACAAAGCAAACACGGCACCCCGGTTTCCCGGAAGTGCCGTGTAGCGTTCGTCGGTCAGAAGTTAGCTGGCGGAATCGAAGTTCTTGCCTGCAACGTCCCAGTTGACGACGTTCCAGAAGGCCTTCAGATAGTCCGGGCGTCGATTCTGGTAATTGAGGTAGTACGCATGCTCCCATACGTCTACACCAACCACCGGCGTCGCGCCGTCAGTCAGCGGGCTGTCCTGATTCGCGGTGCTGACCACGGAGAGCTTGCCACCGGAGACAACGAGCCATGCCCAGCCGGAACCGAAGCGGGCAGCGCCGGCGGCGTTGACCTTCTCCTGAAGCGCCTCGACTTTGCCGAACTCAGCGGTGATAGCTGCGGCAAGGGCTCCGCTCGGAGCGGTGGCGCCGCCCGGCGTCAGCAGATCCCAGAAAAATGTGTGGTTGATGTGGCCACCACCGTTATTGCGAACAGCTGTCTGCTTGTCAGCAGGAACGGAGTTCAGGTTGGTGATCAGATCCTCAATGCTTTTGCTCTCGAGATCAGTACCGGCGATCGCGTTGTTAAGGTTGGTCACATAGGTCTGGTGATGCTTGTCGTGATGGATCTCCATCGTCTTTGCATCGATGTGCGGCTCGAGGGCGCCAAAGTCGTAGGGAAGTGCGGGAAGTTCGAAAGCCATGTTGTGGTGTTCCTCCAGTGGAATCATTCAATAGATAAGACAACAATCACTGTCAATAAAGAGAAATGATCTCTCAACTGAGGAAATAGCGCAAGTGGTGGACCATCGAAATCACCAAGGTTCGGCCAGTTGACGGCTGCAAAGACCTCGGCCAATGTGCCTGGGAACTACGCGACAGACTTTGGTTGATGTCCTTGAATACAGTGAAACGAGACTCCAATAAGTTCTGGGCGGAATATCAGGTACGCGACGGATCTGATCACGTTCTACAACGCAAGCGGGTGGGGCCATGCCGATCCCGACGTCGACCTGGCGACCATTTTCTGCTGGGGAACCGTGACACCGGAGTATTTCTGGGATCGAATGCTGTCCAGCGTTGTCGAAGCTGGACTCGACGGCATCGAACTGACGTTCCGCCGGGCGACTTCCGAAACGCACCGCGCACGTTTGGATCGGCCGAAGGATTCGCCCGCGGGATGCGGTCCCGGAATCTCGACGTGGCCAGTGGCTACCTCTCGAACCGGTCGGCCGATGGAGACGTCCTCGACTGGGAAAATCCAGATCATCATTCGGAACTTATCGAGGCGACCGCAGATTATGCACAGTTCCTCGCCAGGGCCGGCTGAGAAACAATCGTGGTATCGCTGATGTTGCGGAA
>JBBJOX010000179.1:0-6067 GCA_037724245.1 Thermomicrobiales bacterium
GGACCGATCTTCACGCATCGATCCCCCCGGTATTGAGTGTCCGCCATCCCGACATCCAGAATGCGCTGATCGCTGCCGCGTCCGATGCCGGAGCCCACGTCTTCCGCCCGGCAACGGTGACACTCGATCGAACCGCTGCCGGACCAACTATGGAGATCCTGCAGGGCGATACACGTACGTTGCTGACGCCGCGGCTCGTCGTCGGGGCTGATGGATCACGCTCGGCCACCCGATCCTGGATTGGCGGGTCAGCCACGCGTGACCCGATTCACCATTACCTCGCGGGAACCTTGATCGACGGAATCGAACTTCCTGCCAACGCAGCGCATCACGCCAGCGGGCCTGGTGGCTTTTCGATGATCTTTCCCCAAACTGATCGTCAGTACCGTCTCTACTTCGTTTGCCTTCCCGATGAACGGGCAGCACTCCAGGGTGCGAATCAGGCAGAAGCCGTCGTCGGGGGGGCTTCGCGTTTCTTCCCGGATGGTTCTCTCGATAACTGGACGGCGCACGGCCCGACCGGCTTCTTCCCAAACGCCGATGTCGTCTCCAGCGTTGTTGCCGGACCCAACTGTGTGTTGATAGGGGACGCGGCCGGAGCCAACGATCCAAGCCTGGGTCACGGCATGGCACTCACATTTAAGGATGTTCGAGAACTTTCAAGTCTGCTGCTGGGCGAGTCTGACTGGGACGCAGCTCTCGAGGAGTTCGCGTCCCGGCGCGCAGCCTATTTCGATGTCCTGCGTCAGCACGCAATCTGGACTTCCGGAATCACTACGGAAATCGGGGTCGACGCCGACGCCGCACGTGCCAGGGTTGCCCGTGCCCGTCAGCTCGATCCGGCTGCAGGCGGATTCGCTGCGCTCTTTGCGATGGGTCCAGATGGTCTGGTCGCCGACGAAGCGGCGCGTCAGCATTTCCTCGGTCTCGATTTCGCGTCCTGATTCACAGACCCCGTGTGAAACCGTCCACTCTACCCTGTTCGTACAATCTGATAGTCGCTTGACTTACCGTCACGGCACAATGATCGATCATTGCCACGGCGTGGTCGACGACATTGTTTGAAGCGAACGAACGCTCTGGCGTTTTGGCCGCGGAATTGGTACAGTTTCAGGGAATCGTGGGGAGTGTTTTGACTCAATCTCTTCTCGTGCTGACGAACGGTGATCCGGGAACACATTCCCGAAACTCCCGTACGTACGCAAGAAGTTGACGGATTGGGCAAGGCGTAACGGTGAGTACCGCTCCGGATTGGGGCTTATTGGGGGAGATTTCATGCGTCGCGCACTTACCGTCATCATGGCGGCACTGATTCTTGTGCTGGCTGGCGGTCCACTTGGTGCATCGACTGCGATTGCGCAGAGTCAGTCGGTAACGGGTTGGGTCACAGTCGATGCTACCTCTCCTTCCGCGGGATGCAGTGTCGGAGTCACGGTCGAAGTTCGGTCCAATGGAGGCAGCGTTGGCGGAGCCGATGTCGTCGCCAATCTGGCAATGGACGATGGCAGTGGTGAGGTAATCAGCAGTGATCGCGGCATCACCGACGATGCCGGAGTCGCCTATCTGGTCTACGAAACCAGTGCCGGCTGGGACGGAGCCAAGGCCTGGCTCGAGATTCTGGTCAACGGATCCTACCTCGGTGGCACCACCGTTCTGATCAATGATGCAAACGGCTGCGGTTCGGAGGGCGTCCTCCTCGAACTCAGTGGTTCTGTCGCCTCCGTTGCGGACACGACGATGGAGGTACCAACGGAAACTGCCGATGTTTCCTCCGAAGATGTGTCCAACTCCGAGAGCGTTGGTGGTTCCGTCATCATTCCTGGTGTCGATGCCTATCAGCAGCAGCGCGGCCTGAGTTGCGAATATGCAGCACTCTCGATCGCAACCGGTGCGCTCGGTGGCTGGGTTAATGAGTACTCATTCGATAACGTCGTCGGTCTGTCGGACAACCCGCATTGGGGATATCGTGGTGATATCACCGGTGTCTGGGGCAACACGGTCGACTACGGCGTCTACAACGAACCACTTGCTGCCGCTCTGCCGGCCTTCGGGTTCAACGGCTATGCCTTCTACGGCGGCGGATCGACAGGTGAACTCACCGCTCAGCTCGACGCCGGGCGTCCAACGCTCGTCTGGCTCGGAATGTGGGGCGATGTCAGCACCGTCGAAACGACATCCGATGGCACCAGCTATCAGGTGACCGCCGGAATGCACGTTATGACCGCCTACGGCTACGATGAAGGCGGAGTCTACCTTAGCGATCCGGGATCGGGACGCTACCGCTACTACGACTGGGGCACATTCATATGGATGTGGAACGTCATGGATGGTATGGCGCTCGCGGTTTCCTCGTAGCTCAGACTATGCAGCACTAAACTACGAACCTGATCAAGGGGCGCCGCAAGGCGCCTCTTTGATATTTGCCAGATTGATCGGGAACAGGACGAACCTATGCTGAAACGTAGCGACCGTCGGGTTGGACTGGTCTTCGATGAACGCTATCTGTTCCACGACGCCGGCCAGTATCTGATCGGCTATCGGGACCGATACCCGTTTGCCGAACCTGTTCCTCATGTTGGCAGCCCGGCCATTGTGAGTCGCAGCAAACACCTGCTCGATCTCTTCGAAATCTCAGGCGCCATGAGCCGGATACCGGCAGTCGAAATCGATGACGATATCCTGCTCACCTATCACACGGCAGAACACATCACCCGAGTTCGCGAAATTGGCAAAACCGGTGGCGATACCGGGACGGGAGCCCCGATCGGTCGTGGCGGAGATCGCATTGCCCGACTTTCGGTTGGTGGTGTCATCGCTGCCACCAACGCCGTCATGCAGGGCGGGGTCACTCACGCCTACGCACTGGTTCGCCCACCCGGTCATCATGCAATGTCCGATCACGGAATGGGTTTCTGCACGTTCGCCAACATTGCCCTGGCAGCAAAACACGCGCAGAAAACGTTTGGAGTGGAACGCATTGCCATTCTCGATTGGGACGTGCATCACGGGAACGGAACCCAGGACGCCTTTTACGACGATCCATCCGTACTTTTCGCCTCGATCCATCAGGAAGATCTGTTCCCTGTGGGCTGGGGGCATCTCGACGACACCGGAGAGTCTGCCGGGGTCGGCTTCAGCATCAACGTTCCCCTGCCGGCCGGCAGCGGTAACCGCACCTACCAGGAGGTGATCGAATCGATCATCGTCCCTGCGTTCCAGAAGTACCAGCCCGACCTGATCATGATTTCCGCAGGTCAGGATGCCGGCGTCATGGATCCACTCGGCCGCATGTCGCTGACGACAAGTGCATTCCGCTCGATGACGCAAACCCTGCGCGATCTGGCCGATGAAGTGTGCGACGGTCGGCTCGTGATTGCTCAGGAAGGTGGTTACAGCGAACTCTATGCGCCGTACTGCACTGCCGCCATCTGCGAGGGGCTCTGTGCCGGAATGAGTGGGGTGAGTCCAGTCGAGGAACCGTACGGTGCCCGCGCCGAAACCATGCCCCCGTCACGGACGATCGGTCTCGACGCCCGGGCCGCGATCAATGCCGCGATCGAGGTTACCCGACGGAACTGGAAGCTCTGACCCGGGCAATCGTTACAGCGTGTACGGAATCCCGGTACTACCACACAAGACCTGTAACTCGGCCAGCACTTCGCGACGAACCGGGATCCCGAGTTCGGTATTCACCACTTCTGCCTGATGTTCCGGATCACCAGGCAGCAGCAACTTGTCGACCGGTGCATCGGCAGCCACAGGTGTCTCCTGAAACTCGAGCAGCATTGCGTCGAGTTCGTCCTGAAACTCCTCGACATCGCGAAACGCATCGATTCGCCAGGCCATGAAGGCGTGCCCGGTCCGGGAAGATCCCGCGCCACCGCGAGTCGCACTGGTCACCCCGGTGCTCGTCGGATTTCCGGAAAGCGGCCCACAGAAAATGTCGACCATCATCCCGAGCCCGTACCCTTTGTGACTGGACATCGCCGGCGTTCCACCCAACGGAGTCAATCCGTACACCTGGGCCGGATCAGTGGCCGGCAACCCGTCCCGATCGACTGCCCATCCGGTCGGCAGGGGGAGACCCGCTCGCCGTGCAATTTCGATCTTGCCCCAGGCCACGGTACTGGTCGACATGTCGATCACGAGAGGATATCCGCGCCGCGTCGGGACTCCGATTGCCACTGGGTTCGTACCCAGAAGTGGTTTGGTCGCAAATGTTGGGACAACGATCGCCGCCGCGTTCGTCATCGCCATGCCACCAAGGCCGACATCGGTTGCCTGATGCACATACGTGCCAACGACGCCAAAATGATTGCTCTCCCGCACCGTGCCGAAGCAAATCCCGGTGTCTTGCGCCTTCTCGACCACACGCGTCATGGCCTTCGGCCCCATCAACAAGCCCAGGCCGTTGTTCGCGTTATAGGAAACGGTCGACAGTGTTTCGCGATCGATCGTCAGGTCGGCATCCGGATCGATCTGATGCTTGATCAGCCGATCGACGTAACCACTGAGCCGGGCAATACCATGGGATTCGACACCACGAAGATCGGCGTTCACCAGTTGATGCGCCGCCACCAGCGCATCGGAACCCTTGATGCCCGCCACCTCGAATGCGGCAGCGGCGAAATCGACCAGCTGCTGTCGCGGAAACCGTGGACGTGCATCGGAAAGGGTGAGATCGTCGACCGGCATGCTGACATCCTTTATTGAAGTATCCACAATTGCACTGCGTCACAGGCGCGTCCTGTTCCCAGACGGACCGATTGTCCTACCTGCGAGATCGAACCGCAACGACCGGCTTCCAGCCGGCGACGTTTAGATGGGCAAAGATGGTAGATCGATCCCCGGCGTAGGGAGAATTCCGGCGAGAGCGCTCCATCCCAACTTGCGCGACCCGGTCTGAACTCGGTAAAATACTGGAAGCAGCGGCACATGGGTGGCGTTTGTTGTTGTGCGTGGGTGGCAGGTAACCCTCCCCACATAGATTCCGTGAAAGGTCTTCCGTTTGGAATCTGGTAGTCCAGGTTTTCAACACGTTGAAACAGCCCTGAGCTAACTGGTCCAGCGAGGCGCCCTGCGCATCCCGCCCCGGTTCAGTCGGGGAAATCCATCAGAAATGAGACGCCGAAGCACCGGTTTGTCTGGTTCTGAACAGATGGTGATGCTCATGCAGGAAACACGAATCAGCAAAGTCTCCCGGCGCTTCTACATCGATCATGCCGACGATCACGCAGTGATCCGGTCCGTTCCGGTTGCTGTCGAAGTTGCCATCCGTCCGCAGCAGGTTCATCCGGTACCGACCGATGCGACGGTTTCCCAGGAAATGTCCCACGAACGCAAACTCTCCAAATTGATGCACTCAGCTGCTCGTGTACCTCGACCGCGGTCGTTGCGACGACGTGGCTGAAACAGGCGATCGCGTCGCTTGTTCACCGGGACTTGATCGATGACTGACCGAAACAACGACTTCGGTCGTGCCCAGGTGGTAGACGACCTGACCCTGCTCGAACAGATTCGGGCTGCCGTCGCAGCCGGAAATGTCGAGCGGGCGCAAAGCTGTGCCCGGCAGATGCTCGAGGACGATGCGCTCGCCCTGCTCGAGGATCTGACAGCTCCCGAACTCAGTGTGCTCTTCTCTATTCTCGGGGACGAGGCCCTCGGCTCGCTGCTGGCTCGCCTCGACGATCGCGACGCGGCAAGCATTCTTTCGCGAATGTCCGCGTCGCAAGCCGCCGATATTCTCGAGGAAATCGACCCGGATGACGCGACCGACATCTTCGCCGAGGTTGAACAATCGAATCCCGGCGTCGCCAACACCATCCTCGTTGAAATGGACCCCGAAGAGGCTGCCGAACTTCGGGAACTGATGTCCTACGAACCGGACACCGCCGGCGGCATCATGACTCCGGCCTTCGTCGCGGTATTTCCGGAACTCCGCGCCGACGAGACAGTCGTTGCCTTGCGCAAGGTTGCCGAAGAAGCCGAAACGATCAACTACGTCTATGTCGTCGATCGCGAGGAACGGCTCCTTGGTGTGCTCTCGTTGCACAGCCTGGTCCTGAGC
>JBBJOX010000180.1:0-4617 GCA_037724245.1 Thermomicrobiales bacterium
AGAATCGCCGTGTGCGCATCGTGCCCACAGGCGTGCATTACTCCGGGAGTCTGCGACTTGTAAGTCACCTCGTTCTCTTCGAGAATCGGCAGCGCATCCATATCCGCGCGCAGTAGCACGACGTTGCCCTCGCCCTTCGTTCCCTGGATCAACCCGGTGATGCCTGTGCCACCGATACCCGTCCGGATATCCTCGACACCGAGCGAAACCAGACGCTCCGCCACGAACTTCGCCGTTTCGTATTCCTCGAACGCCAGTTCCGGATGCTCGTGCAGAAACCGTCGATCGGCCACCACACCTGGCAGAATTTCATCGATATCAGACTTCAATGTCGCAGTCACCATGTCGCAAAATCCCTTTTGCCAACAACCCGCTCGTCGGATCATCAGCTTGTCAGTGACCTAAAGCTGCCGGCCGATTGCCTGGGCGAAGAAAAGCCTTGCGTCCACCGTCAGCACCAGCAGATCCAGGTCACCCAATCAGTACATTGAGCGCCAACCGCGCTACCTGGCGGAATCGAGATAGCCGAGCACCGTCGCCACCATCGTCTGAATTCCTATCCCCAGGGATTCCTCATCGATATCGAACCTGGGATGGTGATGCCCCCAAACCAGACCCTTGTCATCATTCTTGCTGCCAACGAAGAAGAAGGCTCCAGGTCGATGCTCGAGAAAGTAGGAGAAGTCTTCGGCACCCATCTTTGGATCTGCCAGGAGCACATTGTCTGCTCCAACCACGTCTGTGGCCGCCATTCGTACGATCTCAACCGCTTCGGCCTCATTGACTGTTGCCGGATAACCACGTCGATACTCGTAACTGACTGTCGCGTTCATTGCCAAGGCAACTCCGCTCGCCAGCTCACCGATTCGCTGTTCCAGCAGATCTCGTACTGCAGGATCGAACGTCCGTACTGTACCGCCGAGTTCCGCAAAATCCGGAATCACGTTGAACGCATCACCAGCTTTGAACACGCACGTGCTGACCACCGCTGCCTTGGTAGGATCGACCTCGCGCGACACCAGCGTCTGCAACGCAATCACGATCTGCGATCCGATGACGACCGGATCGACGTTGTACGAGGGATAGGCAGCGTGACCACCCTTGCCCTGAATCCGCAGCGTGAACGAATCGGCTGCCGCCATCACCGGACCCGAGCCGACGATGATCTTGCCAACTGGTTGATCGTTCGCCATGTGCAGCCCAAACACTTCATCGACATGTGGGTCCTCGAGCACGCCTTCGGCGATCATCCCGTTCGCACCACCCGGGAACAGCTCCTCAGCCGGCTGGAACAAGACCTTGACCGCCCCCGAGAACTGATCACGCCGATCCATCAGCACCCGTGTCACCGCCAGCAGGATTGCGGTGTGCGCATCGTGCCCGCAGGCGTGCATCACACCATCCGAAGCCGATCGGTACTCGACCTCGTTCTCTTCGAAAATCGGCAGCGCATCCATATCGGCCCGTACCAACACAACCTTCCCGCCGGTCGTACCGCGAATCAGCCCGATGACACCGGTTCCGTTGATCCCGGTTCGAATGTCCTCGACTCCCATCGAAGCCAGTCGCTCGGCGACAAAGCGGGACGTCTCGAACTCCTGGAAACCGAGTTCCGGATTCTGGTGAAAATGCCGGCGGTCGGCGATCACACCCGGCAGAATTTCGTCGACGTCTTCGATCAGGCGTGGCACAGTAACCATCGAGAGCTTCCCTTCAATTGGAAGTAGATCAGGCGAGGAATCCGCACGTCGGCGGCAATTTGATGACCATAACCACAAATTGCACCTTTGGCAACGGAGATATTCCCACGATGAATCAACCGCTACTCGACGAAGCCAGTGCCACCGACATCGTCACCCGGGCTGTCGACGACATCGGCGGACCAAGATCCGTCTACCGGAATCCACGCATGGCCTTCAGCCAGCATTCCCGCCGAATCGTCGAGATGGACGGCTACGCCATCGAAGTGCGGTACGGTGAAATCTCTTCACCGGCAATCGCGACACTACAGGGATGGGTCTTCCAGATCAATGACGAGGACATCGAGTTGCTGATCAGACCGAAGGGACGATGACGTTCGCCTCGAATGGCGGCTCTGGATACGGCTCGATATGCCAGACGATTTCCGCACCGTTGTTCCAGATGAACTCGGCAACAAAGTCCGCCAACGAATCGGCAGGCACGTAATACGCATTGTCATGGGGCTCGATCGTCGCGGATTCGATCCGGGTCACGACCTTGTAGAAATCCGGCCGCACCGCCTTGGCCGCCTCGAGTTCCAGACCGTGTTCATAGTGATAGCGGGAACCTTGGGCCACGCTTGGCCAGTCCACATCGGCCCAGCCACTTCCATCCGGATTATCCGGAATCCAGAGCCCTTCCTTTGCCATCAGGACATCTCCAGACTGCGATATCGCGCATCGTAAACAACCATCGGATCGTCCGTATCGGCGGCTATCTCGATCCTGGAAATCGACGCCACAACCAGCACGTGATCGCCCTCGATCTGCAGTCGATCCACCTGACCCAGCGCCCAGGCCATCGCTCCATCGAGCCACGCCACGCCTTGATCCCGGCGGTGACCGATACCGCCAAACTCACCATCCGGCACCGGCGCCCGCCCCGCCAATCGCTCGGCCGTGAACTCCTGGGCACGATCGAGGATCGATACACCGATTTTCGTGCCTCCCTCCAGCATCGAAAGAAACTGCGAACCATCCTGTAGCGCGAAGGCGATCGACGGTGGATCGACCGAAAGCGGCAGCAATCCGGAAACCGTTGCCCCGCGCAAACCACCGTCCGTCACGATCGTCACCACAGCCACGCCACTCGTCCAGCGACGCCTGAATGCCCGCATGTCCTGCTCACCGCTGCTGTCGGCCGATCCACGGCGAACGATTCCACCTCCCGATCTGCTGTCACCCACTGTTCCGCTCCAGATTCTGCAACACCGATCGCGCGTACTCAACGATGTCGTCGAAAGCTTGTTCCTCGGCAGACGATCGCTCCAGCAACGAGCGTTCCCGAACCACGATTTCCAGATCACTGTGCAGACTGAATCGCTTCCACGAATCGACCGTCGGCCGCAGCTGGACATGCAGCACCCGCTCCACATCCTCTGAAGTCAGATGCGACAATTGCTCCCTGATATCATTCAGCGGCAATCGCTCATCCTTGAGCCGTTGAATGAGATTCAGTCGCAGCAAATGGTCGGAATCGTACGTTGCCATTTTCCCCCGACCGTACGCCGGTTGCAGCAAACCCAGAGAAATGTAGTACCGGATCGTGCGCCCGGGAATACCGGACTCGTGAGTAAGATCCGGCAGTGTGTATCGAACCGGTCGGGCCAACTCAGGACGCGGCATGCGTTCCACCGGAATTTCATGGTCATCTGGCACAGGACGGTCTTTCATCGAATCCATCGACAAGTGGCGATTTCACTGATCGCTCCACAGTTTACCCGCCCGGAGTCACGTACAAAATGGACACGCAAGCCATCGTCTGGTTCGGAATCGGAGGCGGTGCCGCACTGTTCGCACTCTCCTTGCTCTGCCAGCGTTTTATACAGAAACTACCGAAAGCGGTCGATTCCGGAAGTTCGTTCGTCATGTTCTCCGGCATGATGGTCGCGTTCGCCCTCTTCGCGATCCTCGCCGGCATACTCCGCCTGAATTCCTGAAAGGAAACCCCGTGGCAATTCACCACATCGAACCCCACCGCGATACCCTTCACGGCACCTTTTCGCCCGACTGGTCACCCAAACTCCAGATCGAGCCCGGCGACAGTGTCGTCTTCAAGACCCTCGACGCACGGTGGACCGTTCAACCGCCACCAGATCAGCTCACCCCGGGAATCCAGTTTGTCCCCAAGGATCCCATCCGCGACAACGGGCACGCACTCTGCGGTCCGATTTTCATCAATGGTGCAGAACCGGGGATGGTGCTGGCGATCGAGATCGGCGACATCGTCACCGGGAGCTACGGCTGGAACTTTGGAGGCGGCTGGGTCAATGGGATCAACGATCGCCTGGGCGTTGAAGCCGACGAAGTGAGACTTGGCTGGAATCTCGATTCGACGTCCGGTGTCGCAACCGATCAGTTCGGTCACAACGTGCGGATGGCTCCATTCTTCGGCGTGATGGGCATGCCTTCCGCCGATTCCAACCCGATCCCCTCATGGACTCCCCGACCCCAGGGCGGCAACATTGATTGCAAGGAACTCCGAACTGGCACCACCCTCTACCTGCCAATCGCTGTCAGCGGTGGCCTTTTCTCAGCCGGAGACGGTCATGCCCGCCAGGGCGACGGTGAAGTCTCGACGACCGCCATCGAATGCCCGTTCGAATCCGCAATCCTCACCTTCAACCTGCGTGACGATCTCGCCCTGCTCAACCCGATGGCGCGCACCGCCGATTCCTGGATCACCTTTGGCTTCAGCGACGATCTGGACGAAGCAGCGATCATCGCCCTCGACGGTATGCTCGATCTCTTTGGTCGCGAACTCGGCATTCCCCGGAATCAGGCACTCGCCCTCTCCAGCGTCGTCGTCGATCTCCGCGTGACCCAGATCGTCAACGGAGTCAAGGGTGTCCACGCCGTCATTCCAGACGGCGCCATC
>JBBJOX010000180.1:4627-6062 GCA_037724245.1 Thermomicrobiales bacterium
TCACGCCGTCCTCAAGGATGGCGACATTTTCTGAATTCCAGGCATGGTCAGGCACCAAAGTCTTGCGTTCCCACCGGCGTTAGTTCGGGTGGCACACGTTGTGCATTCCAGAACCCATCAGGTCAGGATCACCCCATCACTTTTCGACGTCGATTGTCCCCTGACCGCATCCGAAAAGAGCCTTCATTGACTCACCCCCGCCAAACCCTGTTCGGTTTCATCCGAACCTACGGACCCTATCTGTGGCTGGCTGCCGTCCTCGGACTCGCCATTTATTTCGGCATTCGCCAGCAAGCTGAATTGGGGCGCATTCGTGATGCGCTCGGGAACTCCCATCCCGGCTGGATTGCCGGTCTCGTCGGGATCGAACTGGTTATCCTGATTCTGGTTGCCAGAACCTACAGGGTTCTGCTCGACCGCCTCGGCCACCGGTTGCGCATCCTCTCGCTGATTCGCGTTCACTTGCAACGAGTGGTTGTCGGAACCGTCACACCGGTCGGCGGACCGTCATCGATGGTTGTCTTCGTGCACAGTCTCCGCAAGAAGAACGTTCGCGCAGCCGACGCCCTGCTCGCGATCTCCATTAAGAGCGTCATCGGCAATGTCGCTTTCCTGATGATCCTGATCCCGGTACTCTTTGTCCAGAAACCCTCGACCCTGCTTGTCTTTTCCACTATCGGTCTCGTGATGCTTGTCGCTGTCATGGTTGGCGCCCTTGCGGTGGGGCTCAGCAACCGAAAACCACCACGCTGGTTGCTTTCCCGACTACCGAGGAAGGGGCTCAAGTTTCTGGCCGAGGTTCGGTGTCACCACATCAGCTTCCGATCGCTGATCGAGCCGTTCAGCTGCATGCTCGCAACCAAGCTCTGTGGCGCCCTGATGCTCTTCGTTGCCCTGCACGCTGTGGGACAGGATCCGAACATTTCCGTACCGCTGATCGCCTATGTCATCGGGATGGTCTTCTTTCTGGTCGCTCCGGTCTTTCAGGGGATCGGAATCGTCGAGGTCAGCATGGCCGTCGCGCTGGAGCGCCTGGGGATTCCCGCTTCGGCTGCTGTTGCCGCCACCCTGCTTTGCCGAATGGGCGAACTCTGGCTGCCACTCTCCGTCGGTATCCTCATGCAGGCGCGGGACACCCTCGTCACCCGATCCGCAACCGGAGCTATCTAGTCGATCCAGCCCCGGAGCAAATCTCAATCTACATACGACCGCGACGGCCAGGATGTTCGACATTTCTTCACTTCAACCCAAGCCTGAACGTGGGATACTAGGTCCAGAATGTTCAACGGCGAACCTCGCCCACGAGCGATATTTGCCGTGCCAATTGTGGAGTGCAGGGCGTTCCGAATTTCGGCCCGCCCCAAGTTTCTCATCCAGCACCCTGTCGCCGTGATGGCGCTAGCCCGAGGAGGCATATGTGGCCGTAGCCACCCAA
>JBBJOX010000181.1:0-6059 GCA_037724245.1 Thermomicrobiales bacterium
CCCCCCCGGAACTGTTTTCGCCTGGTGACGAGGAACCGCTATCATGGTTTCAACACTCATCCGTACTAATCGTGACGAACGTGGGGCTGCAGCTTGTCGCAACAATCCGAATTGCCCCCCCAGACATCCAACCAGACATACATTCTGCTTGTCGACGATGAACCGGCAATTTCAGGACTACTTCGGCGTGGGCTGATTTTCGAGGGATTCGAGGTTGGTGTCGCGATCGATGGGCACGCTGCGCTCGAGGCGATCCGCGATCGTCAGCCCGATTTCCTCGTGCTCGATCTGATGCTCCCCGAAATCAATGGGCTCGAAGTGATCCGTCGACTGCGAGCTGCTGAATCGGCCGAAGGGAGTGCCCGCATGCCGATCCTGATGCTGTCTGCGCGCGATACAATTGCCGATCGCGTTGCCTGCCTTAATGCCGGTGCCGACGATTACCTCGTTAAACCGTTCAATTTCGACGAGCTGCTGGCGCGCGTCCGTGCCCTGCTGCGGCGAACGATCGTCGTTCCCGGTGCTACAGCGGGCGAACGACTCGGTTATGCCGATGTCCATATCGATCTTGGCAGCCGGGTCGTTCACCGTGGTGATCGTGAAATCGAACTGACGCCGAGAGAGTTCGATCTCTTGGCATTGTTTCTTCGCAATCCGAATCAGGTGCTGACCCGATCGATGCTGATGCAACGGGTTTGGGGTGAGGATTTCTTCGGTGAGTCTAACGTGCTGGAAGTGGTTGTCGGCAATGTCCGGCGCGAACTTGAAGGCGACGGTGAAACGCGACTGATTCAGACGGTCCGTGGCATCGGCTACGTCCTTCGGCAGCGCTGATGGCGATGACCAAGCGATCTCGCAATCCCGGAAACCCGTTGTCGAGCTGGAAGTTCCCTACCCGGAGCCGAATCGTCGAGTCGTTCCGCAGCATACCGGTTCAGAATCGGGAATCCTTCTACCGGACGATTCGATTTCGCCTGACTGCCTGGTATGCCGCGGTCCTGATCATCGTCATTTTCACGATCAGTGTGGCGATCTCGACGAGTGTCAGCCGGGCCCTCGAGCGGGCAACCGATGACCAGCTCTTTCTGGTGGCGGACGATATTGCGCAACGAACCGATGTGCAGGCTACCGATCCCGCCTCCAGCGATCAATCGCTCGATGCCAACGTCGAGGCCTGGCCGGATGTGTCGGAGTTCCTGCTGGCCGGGTTCTGGATTCAATATATCAATCGTGATGAGACGCTGGAGGATGTCGAGGAAATTGCCGTTACTGCAAACATCGCATTTCCGGAAGATCTGATGTTGCAGACTCCGTATCGCGAAGTAGTTCAAACCGGGAGTACGCAGGTACAGACTGTTCGCAACGATGAGATCGAAGCGCGAACGATCGTTGTGCCGTTGCGAGTTCTCGTCGACGGTGCAGAGATCACCGTCGGTGCAGTAGCAATCGGGACATCGCTGGAAACACAGAACAGCACGCTGGATGTTGTCAATCAGATTGCCCGACTGTCAGGGATTTTTGGCGTGATCGTGGCAACCTGGGCGGGCTGGATTGTGGCGGGTCAGGCGCTATCGCCAGTCAAACGCATTGCAGGTGCGGCGGAGAATATTGCGCGGCAACCGAGCTCGCCAGAATCGTTGGCGATCAGGATCGACGTGCCGAATTCGGGCGACGAGGTCAGCCACCTCGCATCGACATTCAATACGATGTTGCAGCGGATCGAGGAGGCGTTTGCGGTGCAACGCCGTTTCGTTGCCGACGCATCCCATGAACTGCGGACACCACTGACGGCGATCCGGGGCAATGTCGATGTTCTGCTGCGCCAGGCAAAGTCGAAGCGTCCGATCGACAACGCGATTCTGCTGGAATCGCTGGACGATGTTCGTCGTGAGAGCGGGCGGATGAGCCGTTTGATCGATGATTTGCTGACGTTGGCGCGGGACGATGCACGCGCTGGCAACGAAACGATCAGGAACGTGTCGGTGCCACTCGACGAACTCGTCCAGGACGCCTGCGACACACTCGATCCGCTGGCGACTGACCGCGAACTCATCCTCGATGTGTCGGATAGGGTGACCGTCGTGGGCGATCCGGATCGCCTGACGCAGGTCATGATTATCCTGGGGGAAAATGCATTGCGTTACACGCCGGCCAATGGATCGGTGACGTTATCTGTTTCGAGAACCACGCTGGGCGATTCCAATCTGGAGTACGCGACGTTCTCGGTTCGCGACACTGGTCCCGGGATTTCCGACGCGCATCTGCCGCACATTTTTGAGCGTTTCTATCGGGCGTCCGGCGCACGGGAACGAGGTTCCGGCGGGAACGGTCTTGGTCTCGCGATCGCCCTCGGCATCGTTCGGGCCCATGGGGGTTGGATCGATGTCGAAACGGCACCAACGCGTGGGAGCACGTTTACCGTATTCCTGCCCCGAAATCGCATCGACCAGGAGTGATCGAGGGCGGTTCAGCGACCAACCACACGCCACAGGCTTCATGATCCAGTTGGGTATCGGTCTGGGAACTGTTCTGGAGCGATGATCAGCCGCCGCTGGAACCTCCCTTGAGACCAGGTGCGGCGAGTTCGGCGGGATCGAGAGCGCGATTGATTTGGTCATCGTCCAGATCCGTCAACTCGGCCGTCACTTCCTTGACTCGTCGACCTTCGGCATAGGCTTTTTTGGCAATCTGGGCTGCCTTGTCGTAACCAATGATCGGGTTCAATCCTGTTACCAGGATCGGATTGCGCTCGACCTGCTCAGTGATTCGCTCGACATTGATTGTGAAGCCGTCGATCGCCTTGTCGGCGAGGACGCGGCTGACACTAGCCAGCAAATCGATCGATTGCAACAGGTTGTGGGCAATAACTGGCAGCATGACATTCAGCTGAAAATTGCCGAGTTGTGAGCCGACGGTGATCGTGGCGTCGTTTCCGATAACCTGGGCCGCTACCATCATCGTTGCTTCTGGAATCACGGGATTAATCTTGCCGGGCATGATCGACGATCCCGGCTGCAGGGCCGGCAGCACAATTTCGGCGAGACCGGCAATCGGCCCGCTGTTCATGATTCGCAGATCGTTGCTGATCTTGATCAGGGCTGCCGCGTATGCCTTCAACTGGCCGCTGACTTCGACGGCAGTGTCCTGACTTGCCTGGGCCTCGAAATGATTGTTGGTCTCGACGAACGGTTGTCCAGTGCGGGCAGCCAAATCGGCAGAGACTCGTGCGCCGAATTCGGGATGGGCGTTCAGGCCCGTTCCAACTGCAGTCCCGCCGATCGCGAGTCGGGCCAATCTCGGCAGCGATGCCGTGACCCGCTCTCTGGCGTTGGCAACCTGCGCCGCCCAGCCGCCGATTTCGTCTCCCAGACGAACCGGAGTCGCATCCATTAGATGGGTGCGACCGGTCTTGATCACATCCTGCGTTTCCTCGGCGCGACGTCGCAATGTCGTTTCGAGATGCCGCAAGGCAGGAAGCAGTTGCTCGGCAATCTGAACGTAGGCCGCGACGTGAATAGCTGTCGGAATCACATCGTTGCTGCTCTGGCCCATGTTGACGTGATCGTTCGGATGCGGCGCCGTGGCATCGGCTTCGAGTTGGGCGCAGCGGGTGGCGATGACTTCGTTGGCGTTCATGTTGGTGGACGTGGCGGATCCGGTCTGGAAAATGTCGATCGGGAACTCATCGTCCCAATCTCCGGCGGCAACTTCGAGTGCCGCGCGCTCGATCACATCGGCGAGGACGCCATCGAGCAGGCCGAGATCGTGATTGACCTTGGCACAGGAAGCCTTGATCAAACCAACCGCCCGCAGAAATGATCTCGAAAACACGAGCCCACTAATCGGGAAGTTCTCGATCGCTCGTGCTGTCGTCGCTCCATACAGCGCGTTCGCTGGCACGAGCATCTCGCCCATACTGTCCTTGACGGTTCGCGTTGCCGTACCTGATTCCGACATGTTCTGCTCCTCGTTGAGTGGTGGCGCAATCGCCGCGCCCGGTTCCCTGATTTCCGCCGATATTGTCGCATCCCTATGATGTGACTGAACCTGGTGTGTGCGCATTCCGGAACAAGCCGGTAAGATCGCAGCAGTTGACGACGCCTGCGCTCACAGAAAGAGACTGCTATCCGATGGTCGAAATTTCGATAATGGTTGAGGGTCAGGATGGTCTTTCCTGGCCACGGTGGCAGCGTCTGGTTCGAGCCACCGAAGATCTGGGATTCGATGGGCTGTATCGATCGGATCATTTCACGAACCCGCAAGGTCCGTTTCTGGATGCGCTGGAACTCTGGACGTCATTCACCTGGCTTGCGTCGAATACCACGCGGATTCGCTTCGGTGCCATGGTTTCGCCGGTGTCGTTCCGCGATCCGGTGCTACTCGCCTGGCAGGCTAGTGGAGTCGATGCACTGGCTGGGGGTCGTCTCGATATCGGACTTGGTGCGGGTTGGCAGGAACGCGAACACACGTCCTTCGGCTACGATCTGCTGACGGTTCCGCAACGATTCGATCGATTCGGCGAAGCGCTCGAGGTCATTCGCAGCCTGACGCGATCATCGACTCCGGTTTCGTTCAATGGGGATTACTACAAACTCGACAATGCAATGCTAGTGCCGCGATCGCCGCAGAAGGATGGTCCACCGATCACGGTTGGCGGAACGGGACCGCGCCGTACCCTGCCTCTGGTTGCAAAGTTTGCGGATGAATGGAATTTCAACAATCGGAGTGTGGAGGATTATCTGGCGCTGAACGTTCGCCTCGACGAACTTCTCGATGAGCAAGGTCGACCCCGAACTGCGGTTCGACGGACGATGGCCTCTGCCCTGTCGATTGGCGCGACTGACGAGGAGGTCAGCAAAAAGATTGGTGACAGCAACAAGGCAGACCTGATCGAGCGCGGTCACTTCGCCGGCACACCGGCCGAGGTGACGGCAAATCTGCAACGTTATGTCGCTCACGGAGTAGACGGCTTCAAGATTCGACTGCTTGATCTGGACGACATTTCGAGCCTCGAACTCCTCGCCTCCGACGTACTTCCGCACTTCAGATAGTCGTGATTCCGGAGCATCAGATGGTTGACGTTTCAGTCATGGTCGAAGGCCCGGACGACTTGTCCTGGGAACGATGGCAGCGAATTGGGTTCGCGTGTGAAGAACTGGGATTCGATGGACTTTATCGGTCCGACCATTTTCCGGTTACCAACGGTTCAGGGTGGGAAGCTCTCGAACTCTGGATATCGCTGACCTGGCTAGCTTCCAAAACGAGGAGGATTCGGTTCGGAGCACTGGTATCGCCGATTTCGTTTCGCGATCCGGTGACACTTGCCTGGCAAGCCAGTGCAGTCGATGCGCTATCAGGTGGCCGGCTCGATCTGGGACTCGGTGCTGGGTGGATGCAACGCGAACATACCGCTTTTGGATACGATCTGCTTGATACACCATCGCGATTCAATCGGTTCCGCGAAGGGATCAAGGTGGTCCGATTACTGACCCGATCGGAGACACCCGTTTCGTTCGAGGGTGACTACTTTCGGCTGCACGACGCGATGCTGATGCCGCGATCGCCGAGGAAGGATGGTCCACCGATCACGATCGGAGGTGCGGGCAAACGCCGTACCATGCCATTGGTAGCGAAATATGCTGATGAATGGAACTCGGTGCCTCTCAAGCTCGATGACTACATCGAGACCAGCGACGTACTGGACAAGCTTCTCGATCTCGAGGGGCGTCCCACATCCGCGGTCAGGCGCACGATGATGGCGTCGGTTTACATCGGCACAACCGAGGCAGACATTGCCCGTCGGCTGGGCGAGAAAACGAAGCAGGAGATCCGTTCCGGTGGGCAATTCGTTGGCACTCCGTCGGATATCGTGGAGCAACTGGGACCGTATATCGATGCGGGAATCGACGGATTCAAACTCCGCTTGCCCAATCTCGACGATATGGAAACGCTCGACCTGATTGCGCGCGAGGTCATGCCACACATCCGTGGCCAGCGATCTTGAACAAGCATAAGGAAAGAACCGGCACATCGATGTGCCGGTTCTTTCCTTATGCTTG
>JBBJOX010000182.1:0-6045 GCA_037724245.1 Thermomicrobiales bacterium
AGCTGGCGTGCAACCTCCTGGAGAACGCCCTTGAGATCGGCCATCGTCAGGTGTTCGTCGACGGCGAGTCCTTCGAGCTGGGTGAATTGCCACTCGTGCGAGGCATCCTGCGCCTCGAAGCGGAAGACGCGACCGGGCACGATGACGCGGACCGGTGGCTGGAGTCGCTCCATGGTCCGGGCCTGCATTGGCGAGGTGTGGGTACGGAGCACGATGTCTTCGTTGGGGGAATCGACGATGATCGTGTCCCAGACATCGCGCGCCGGGTGATCTTTCGGGATGTTGAGCAGATCGAAGTTATAGTGGCCGGTTTCGACTTCCGGTCCGAAAACAGCCTGGAATCCGAGGTGGGCGAAGATCTCGATGAGTTCGTCGATCATGTCTGACACAGGATGGGAGAATCCCGTCGCTGATTGGCGTCCGGGCAGGGTGATGTCGACTGATTCGGCGAGTAGCTTTTCGTCGAGTGCGGCTGAGCTCAGTCGCTCCTTGATCGGGTTGAAACGGGTTTCGAGATTGGCACGAAGGGTTTGGGCGGCACGCCCGGCGATGGGTCGTTCTTCTTTTGGCAGCCCACCCAGCCCACGCAGAAGCAGGCTGACCTGACCCTTGGGGCCGAGCCAGTCGCGTTCCCATTCCTCGGCCGCCGCCGCATCGGTGAGTTGATCCAGTGCTGCGCTGGCATGACGTTGGATTCGTTCAATTTCGGTGGCGAGGCCGTGATGTTCCTGAGCCATTGCTTCCCCGGTATCCAGATGTTTCAGACATGACAAAACCCCTCGGCAGGGACGAGGGGTTTCCACGCGGTACCACCCTGCTTCACCGGAAAGATCGGTGCGCTCGAGCACTCGGTAGAGGGAGTGAATCTGCTTGGCTACCTGCATCCAAAATGCAGTTCGCCCAGCGGCTCCTGAGTGAATTCGTGACAGTAATTGCGGATTCGCTTGCAGTCGAGGCGAATCTTCCTGTGCGGTCGGCTGTCACGCCGTCTCCATCAACGCCTGATATTCAGTTAATTCTTTAAGAGTATAGCAATCCGGTGCGGGCAGGTGGTCGGATATACTGACCGGCGTGCAAATGCAGATCATCGTGGCGAGACATCGTGCAGGGGAGTGGGAATGGACAGCATCATCGAAGGTATTCACGGTCGGGAAGTTCTCGATTCGAGAGGCAATCCTACCGTTGAAGTCGAGGTCTACCTGACGAACGGGATCGTCGGGCGGGCGGCTGTTCCATCCGGAGCGTCGACGGGATCGAACGAAGCAGTTGAACTTCGGGATCATGATCCGAAACGATACGGCGGCAAGGGCGTGCTGAACGCTGTTTCGAATGTCAATGAGGAAATCGCCGAAGTGCTGGTGGGCCTGGATGCGCTTGATCAGATTGGAATCGATAACCTGATGATCGAGGTCGATGGCACGCCGAACAAGGCGCGTCTCGGCGCGAATGCGACACTTGGTGTTTCGCTTGCCGTGGCGCGGGCCGCCGCAGAATCGGCCGGCCTGCCGCTTTATCGCTACCTGGGTGGACCGATTGCGCGTGTGCTTCCAGTACCGATGATGAATCTGATCAACGGTGGCAAGCATGCGATGGGTTCGAGCGTCGACATGCAGGAATTCATGGTGATGCCGATCGGCGCACCATCGTTCTCCGAGGGATTGCGCTGGGGCACCGAAGTTTTCCACGCTTTGAAGAAGTTGCTGGCGGCTCGCGGATTGAACACGAATGTCGGTGACGAAGGTGGGTACGCGCCGAACCTCGCTTCCAATGAAGAGGCGATTACGCTCTTGCTGGAGGCGATCGACAAGGCTGGATATCGCGCCGGTGAGGATATCGCAATCGCGCTCGATCCGGCATCGTCGGAGTTTTTCGAAGACGGGAATTATGAGTTGGCCGGCGAGGGCCGGACATTGAGTGGTCCCGAAATCGTTCAGTACTGGGCTGATCTGGTTGCGAAATACCCGATTGTGTCGATCGAAGACGGGTTGTGCGAATCGGACTGGGAGACGTGGACAGCACTGACAGCGAAGATCGGCGAGTCGGTGCAGCTGGTTGGCGACGATCTGTTCTGTACGAATCCAGCACTGCTGACGCAAGGATTCGATGAGAAAGCCGCAAATTCGATTCTGGTAAAACTGAATCAGATCGGGACATTGACGGAGACGCTGGAAGTGATTTCGCTGGCGCGGCGCAATGGCTACAGTGCGGTGATTTCTCATCGATCCGGTGAGACAGCTGACACGTTCGTGGCTGATCTGGCGGTGGCGACGAACGCAGGGCAGATCAAGACTGGCGCCCCGTCGCGGGTCGACCGCGTCGCGAAGTACAACCAGCTGCTCCGGATCGAGGAAGAGCTGGGAGACGTTGCGCAGTACCCCGGTCGGGCGGCGTTTAACGTCTAAGTAGTGTCCGGTTCAAATTCCAGTGAGTTCGATCGAGATCGGGCAGTGGTCCGATCCGAGGATGTCGGCGTGAATCGATGCGGCGATCAGGTGCGGTGCGAGCACCTGACTGATCAGGAAGTAATCGATTCTCCAGCCGACGTTCCGTTCGCGGGACTTCGTCATCATATTCCACCAGGTGTACGCCTCAGTTGTATCTGGATGAAGCGTCCGGAAGGTATCGATGAAGCCGTGGTTCAGGAAGTGCTGAAATCGCTCGCGCTCTTCGTCGGTGAAGCCGTGCGTCCGGTGATTCTCCTTGGGCCGAGCCAGGTCGATTTCCTGGTGGGCGACGTTCAGATCGCCGGAGAAAATGACTGGTTTGGCTGATCTGCTCCCGAATTCACCCGCTTCGAGTTGCTTGACATAGGTCAGGAACGCTGGATCCCACGCGTTGTAGCGCAGATCGAGTCGGGACAGATCACCCTTGCTGTTCGGTGTGTAGACAGTGACCAACCAGAACGAATCGAACTCTGCCGCGATGACTCGACCCTCCTGGTTTGGATTGCCGTATCGATCGCCAGCCAGCGAAAACTCTTTGGCGATAGGTTCGGGAAGACCGGTGATTACGCTCGTCGGTTCGATGCGGGTGAAGATCGCGGTACCGCTGTAACCTGCCTTATCGGCGGAATACCAATGTTCGATATAGCCAGGCAGCTCGATCTTCACCTGTTCACGCTTCGCCTTGGTTTCCTGGAGGCAGAGGATATGGGGTTGATGGTCGGCGATGAACGTCTGGAAGTCACCTTTTCTGATGACTGCGCGAATACCGTTGACGTTCCACGAGAAGAGTTTCATCAGTACACATTCCCGGCGTGGGCGCGCACATCGGCGCTATCGACCATCTATTCGATGAATATCTTATCGCTCGATTCTGAGAATGGAGCACGATAGAGGATCAGGAAAGGTCGCCGATACGAGCTAAACGTCGTGATGTATGAGGCTTGGCGAGGTCATGTCTGCGGGGATCGGAAGGCCGAGGAGGTCGATCACGGTGGTGCCGACTGAGCTGAGCAGGCCGTTGAGTCCGAGGGTGACGTGCCGATAGGGCGAATCGTCCGGCGAGACGAGAATCAGCGGAACAGGATTGGTCGTGTGGGCGGTCATCGGACCTCCGGTGATCGGATCGATCAGGCGTTCGGCGTTGCCGTGGTCGGCAGTTATCAGAGCGGTTCCGCGAACTTCGTTGACGGCTGCGACCAGTTTGCCGAGGCAGGCATCGACCGTTTCGACGGCGATGACGACAGCCGGATAGATGCCGCTATGTCCAACCATATCGGCGTTGGCAAAGTTGACGAGAATGAATTCGTACTCGCGACTGCGAATCGCGTCGACGACTCCGACGCAAACATCCTCGGCGCTCATCTCCGGTTGCAGATCGTAGGTAGCCACTTTTGCCGAGGGCACAAGGCGGCGGTCTTCTCCGGGAAATGGTTCCTCACGTCCACCATTGAAGAAGAAGGTGACGTGCGGATATTTCTCGGTTTCAGCCGAATGGAACTGGCGCAATCCGGCATCGCTGATGACACTGGCAACGGGATTGACGACATCATGTGGCGGGAAGGCGACGGTGACTGGAAGTTCGTCGCGATAGTTGGTCATGGTGACGATAGTTGATGCCGGTTCGTAAGATTCGCGCTCGAAGCCGGTGAACTCGGGATTGGCGAGGCTCTCGGTCAGTTCTCGTGAACGGTCGGATCGGAAATTGGTGACGATAATGGCGTCGTTGCGAGAGATCCAGTGCGATTGACCTGAACCATCGATGACGACTGTGGGCTTGAGGAATTCGTCGGTGACGGATTCGGCATACGACGTGCGGACCGCTTCGACGGCTGTCGATGCGGTCATGCCACGGCCAAGCGCAATGGCATCGAAGGCAAGTTTGACGCGATCCCAGCGATGATCGCGGTCCATCGCGTAGTAGCGCCCGGTGACGCTGGCGATGCGCCCGATGCTGTGATCGTGCAGATAGCCTTCGACGTCGGAGACGAAGACCTCGCCACTGGTCGGAGAGGTATCGCGTCCGTCCGTGATGAGGTGAACGAGGATGCGGGCGACGCCGTGGGACCTGGCTTCATCGAGCAAGGCGAGCATGTGACGAGAGTGGCTGTGAACGCCGCCATCGCCGACGAGGCCAATCACGTGCAACGTCGACGAGTTGCCGTTGACGTGGCCGAACGCCGAGCTGATGCCGGGGTTCGTCTGGAACGTTCCGTCCTCGATTGCCTGATCGATCCGGGTAATCCACTGGTAGACGACAAAGCCGGCACCGAGGTTCAGATGCCCGACTTCGGAGTTACCCATCTGCCCATCCGGGAGTCCGACGGCGCGACCGGATGTGAGCAGAGTGGTGCTGGGGTACGTCGCGATCAGGGAGTCCATGGTTGGGGTGTCGGCACCAAGGATGGCGTTGCCTGGTTCGTCGATACCGATTCCCCAACCGTCGAGAATGGCGAGGACAACGGGCTGCTTGCTGCTCTGAGTCACTTGGTCTTGCCTTTGTTAGTGAGCGCGGCATTGTCGAAAATCAAGGGTACAATGCCCACCGTAACTGACAAGATCGAATCGTACTCAGCAGGAGTAGTCAATGGCGACGTATCAGGTATCTCTTATTCCCGGCGATGGAATCGGACCGGAAGTGGCCGAAGCCACGCGACGGGTGCTCGAGGCGACTGGCGTTGGATTCGAGTGGGATTACTGTGACGCCGGAATCGACGCGCTGGAAAAACATGGTGACGTGCTGCCGGAATCGACGCTCGACTCCGTGCGGAAGAACGGAATCGGGATCAAGGGACCGATCACGACGCCGATTGGCAGCGGATTCCGCAGTGTCAATGTGGGGTTGCGGCAGGCACTCGAGCTCTATGCGAATCTGCGTCCGGGGCGAACGATTCCTGGAGTGCAGGCAGCGTTCAGCGACGTCGATCTGGTGATTGTCCGGGAAAATCTCGAGGACACCTACGCGGGTGTCGAGTTCGACACGGGTGCCGATGATGCTGCCGAGGTGATAGCGGCGATCAATGCCCGGAGTGCGAAAAAGGTTCCTGCCGATGCGGCGATCTCGATCAAGATGATCACGCCCGGGAACTCACGGAGGATCGTCGAATACGCGTTCGATTATGCGCGGAAGAATAATCGCAAGCTGGTGACAGCGGTGCACAAGGCCAACATCATGAAGTATTCGGATGGTCTCTTCCTGAAAGTGGCACAAGAGGTAGCGGCCGAGAATCCGGATATCGAGTTCAACGACCGGATCGTCGACAACATGTGCATGCAGCTGATGCAGAAGCCGGAATTGTACGACGTGCTGGTGATGCCGAATCTCTATGGCGATATCGTCAGCGATCTGGTGTCGGGCATGATCGGTGGACTTGGTGTGGCTCCGGGCGGGAACATCGGGACGAAGGCCGCTGTCTTCGAGCCGATCCATGGTTCTGCCCCGTCGCACGCCGGCAAGAATGAGGCGAATCCGGTAGCGATGATCCTGAGTGGTGCATTGATGTTGCGTCATATGGGGGAACAGGCAGCTGCGGAATCGGTGGAGCATGCAGTGACGAAGGTGATTGGCGAAGGAACGTCAGTCACCTACGACCTGCGCGCCGAT
>JBBJOX010000183.1:0-6020 GCA_037724245.1 Thermomicrobiales bacterium
TGTCTTACGATCCGGACGCCAACGGCGAAAGCAAGCTGGAACTGGCAAAGGATGGTGTTGTCACTGCCGCCAGTGCGTTGACAACGGGTGATGAAATCGGCGTGATTGCCTTCAACGATCAACCGGTTTGGGCACTGCCTATGACGACCATTTCCGGAACGTCGACAATCGATCAGATCAATACGGCCATCGCCCCGCTTCAACCCGATGGTGGAACCGAGATGTTCCCGGCGCTGCAGCTGGCGTTCGACAGTCTGCGCAATGCCGATGCCGACGTGCGGCACATCATTCTGCTGTCAGATGGCAAATCCCGAAGCGGCACGGCAGCGGCTTACAACGAACTGATTGACGATGCCGTCAACGACAGCGTCTCGCTCTCGGCGGTCGCACTGGGCACGGACGCGGACATTGAATTGCTGGAAGCGTTGTCGGCACAGGGTGGAGGCCGCTACCACTTTGCGACCGAACCGTCGCAAATACCTCAAATTACCTTTGACGAAGCGAAAAGTGCTGGCAGTCAGTCGATCCTGCGAGGATCGTTTCAGCCTGTGCAGCAACAACCAAGCACCATTCTCAACGGGATCGATGTTTCCACCCTTCCCCCTATCGGCGGCTACAACTTCGCCCAGGCTCGACCAGATGCGCAGGTAGATCTGACGTCAGACCGCCGCGATCCACTCCTGACGAAGTGGCAACTGGGTCTAGGACGAGTGATTGCCTGGACAGCGGACGACGGCAGTGACTTCGCCAGTGCCTGGAGCTCGTGGCCAGATTACGGATTATTCTGGGGAAATGCGATGCGGTGGACTCTCCCTGATCCAGATACGGGACTGGTGCGTTCGACGTCAACCGTGGAGGGTGCCGACACGCTGCTCACGTTTGACGCGAGAATGGATGACGGGAGCATCGTGTCTCTGGAAGGTGCCGTGGCCCGGGTCACGCTCCCCGATGCTCAGGTAATCGATCGACCCCTTGTCACCTCTGGGCCGGGCACTTGGCAAGCGCGGCTGATCAACCCTGCGCCGGGGCCGTACCGCGTCGATCTTGCTGGGGGCAGTTTAGTCGAGGGATCGGCCGTTTCGGCGGTCGTGATTCCGCCGTCACTGGAGTTTCAGCCATCGGAGGAAGGCGGCGTTCTCCTGGCTACGATAGCAGTGGTGACCGGTGGCGAAATGCTGAGTCTCGACACGACGCCTGGTGACCGCCTCTATGCGTCAGAGGGTGATACTGGTTCAGGCCCCGGTTCAATACGTGAACTGTGGCAAGTGCCGTTGACTGCGTTTCTGATCCTGTTCCTCGTCGAAATAGCGGTGAGGTTGGGATGGCTCGAACTCATAAGAAGCCGTTTCGGCAGGTGAACCTTTGATAACCGTCAAACTCTGCATAGACCCAACCGGTCAGGCCTGCACATCGGACAATCCGGGATACGAGGATGCGCTCAGTTCGCACTGCGATCTGGCTTGGCTCGATGTAGCTCGCAGCGATGTCACCGCGATTCGAGCACTCGCCGAGCGCCTCCACTTTCACGATCTGGCAGTTGAGGACGCGCTCAAGGGCGGTCAACGATCAAAGCTCGATCTCTATCAAGATCAGATGTTCCTCGTTGTTTACGGTATTAACATAGTTGACGGCAGGACACAGACGAGGGAGTTATCAATCTTCATTGGTGACGGTTACGTCGTAACAATTCATGATGGCGGGATTTCTGCACTGGACTCGGTCAGTGATCGCTGGAACGCAGGAGCGTTGCCAGATGGAGAGCATTCGAAGGGCCTGTTGCTCTACGCAATCCTGGACGGGATCGTCGATGATTACTTTCCCGTACTCGATGAGATCGGTGAGCAACTCGAAATCATGGAATCGCTGATTTTCGAGTCGTCCGATGCAGAGATTCGGCGAAAGGTGTTCGCTATGCGCCGGGAATTGCTCGAACTGCGCCGGATTGTCAGTGCGGAACGCGATGTGATCAATCAGTTGCTGCGTCACGATCTGCCCATGTTTTCGCATCAGGTCAGTCTCTATCTCGCCGATGTGTACGATCATCTGCTGCGGTCGTTCGACTGGATAGAGTCATACAGGGATCACTTGTCGATGCTGCTGGACCTTCAAAGCGCTGCTGCGGCAAATCGCCTCAATCAGATCATGAAGACGTTGACGGCATCCTCGATCATTCTGATGAGCGCCGGTCTCGTTGCGGGTATTTACGGAATGAATTTCACAAATATGCCGGAGCTGAACTGGGTCCTTGGCTATCCTATGGCACTTGGTCTCATGGTCGTGATCGCATCAGTGCTATACGTCCAATTTCGAAAGCGCGACTGGTTCTGATCGAACAAGATTATGTCGAGCAATCCCGATTCTCGCATTCAGTATCAGAATGGACTTAGGGAGTCTTGACGGTGACAGCAGGTTCCCGTTTCTCGGAAGTTCGTGCAACCTTCGTCGGAGTCCGGGTTGCGACTTCCTCAGGTTCGAGCATACGTGCATAGTCCGTGAAGTCATCGTGACGTTCCGGTTCAGCGACAACAGGTTGCTGCATCAGGGCTGAACGACCAATCTCAGCGAGCGCACGACCATCCTCGATCGGTCCCCTGCCACCTTCCCCTATTCGCGCGTTGCCTATCGCCGTCAACCATGTCGCGGCCTCCGACGTCCACTGTGGAACCCGATCGTAAAGGCAGTGCCCGGCATCGGGATACCAGACCAGCGTACTGAAACCACCGAGCTGGGCCGACAGAATCTGAGAGTCGGCAGGTGGCACCAGCAGATCCCGAGCCGCACCGAAAATCAGGACCGGACGTCGAATACGCGGCGTGACGGGCGCCAGATCGAACAGCGATATCTGTTCTTCGATCGGCGTCAGGTCGTCCCCCGAAAGAACGTTGATCTGTTGGCTCAAGATCGGACTGACCCGTCTGATCCAGCGCAACTCCTGATGTGTTGGTGTTACAGCAATTCCGGCCATGATGCGCCGATCGTAGGCCATGGCGCGCAGTGCCTGGTTTCCGCCCATGCTGACACCAAGAACCGAGACGCGGCGGGGATCGATATTCGGCTGCTCTGCCACCAGCTCGAACACGCCGTCGAGAATATCTATATGGTCCATGTGATAGGAGGCGACATTGGTCGCTTCGCCTGTGCCCGGGCTATCGATCACCACGACCGCCAAGCCCTGCTGGATAAATGAGCGTGTCCAGTGAAACGTTTCTTCCTTCGACGTTGACGCACCGTTCAGGAGAACCACGAGTCCGGTTTGCGTGCCACGATCCTCGGGCAGAATGTAGTAGGCCGGAAGCTCGGTGGTTCTCCAGGGCAAACGGAGCCGATGTGCGTTGGGAAAGAGTCTCGGTTGGGCCTGGGCGAACAACGAGGAGGTTGAAGCTCGACATAACGAAATAGTACGATCGTCGTCGAGAATCAGTATCTGGGCAACTTGATAGCACATCGCGGCGATCCGGCGTGCCTCGTCGGCAGCGGTACCGGATTCCCCGGAACTTTGGCGTCGATAGTCACCGAGGAAGCGCTGCGCAGTTTCGATCCAGGCGTTGCCCCACTGATCAAGTGATCGAATGGAACCGAGTGTTTCATCGACGATGTCTTCGGGGATTCCCATCGAGGTGAATCGGGCTTTGAGCGAACGCGGAATGACCCGGGCCGATCGCAGGCGAAAAAGCAGATTGACATGCTTTGCATCCAACCTCGGAGACCATCGCCAAAGATCAGGTGAGTAGCGCCACCTGGCAAGTTTGACTCCAGCGACTCGTTCGGAAAATTGCTCAACTTCGGTATTGATGTCTTCGCCCACGATAAATTTGATGCTCCCGTACCAGATTCAGGTGATTCCACCACGTATACCAAGCCAGAGGACGCGAGCCTGAAGCAATGCGTCGTGCGTCGTTCGTGCCTCGCGCTGATCACGGCAGAGGAGAACGATCATATCGATTCTGGATGTGAATCGTCGCACATGAGCGACGATTTCCTCGATCATGACCAGCGACACTTGCTGCGACGTTAGTTTATCCGGACCAAGTCCGGCGCCGAGGGCCGGGAAGGCAACTGATTTCACCCGAATACGATCGGCTTGCTGTAGCGCAGCCACCGTGGCGCGCCGAACCACGTCTTCCCGCGATGGTGATCCCAGTTCATTTGAAACGACACCATGGATCACATAGCGTATTCCCCGCGCAGCAAGGACCCCTGACGACGTCGTGTGTGCACTTCCCATCGTCAGCGGAGCGAGCTGCATTATCTCTCGCTCGATCTCTGCGCCACCCGCCAGGCGAATTGCCCCGGCCGCACCTACGCCCATCACTCCGCGGCGATTCGCAGGGCAGACAAGAGCCTCGACGGGCTGATCAACAGGATTCCCGACGTTCACCCTTAGCAGCGTCCGCCCAAAACGGACGCCATCCTGATGCTCGGGTACCTTGATAAGTTGTTCCTGTTGATCAGAAGTCATGGTTTTCCGTAGGCAATAACTCGCTCGTCAGTCTGTGTTGAGTCATTCTACTCGGCAACGGCAAATTTCTGTCTGCGCACGGATAACGTGGAGTCCACCCGGGTAGACTCCGCGAAGAGAGGACAGAGTTCGGAGGGTTTACGGGAGTTCCTCGACGGGGATGAGATTGATACTGCCAGTACCCTGATCGACATAGGCGATTCCAGAAGTCAGCCACAGCACACTCCCCAGTGGGCTGCCATTGTCCGAAGCAAAACTGTCCAGAACATTACCTTGGAAATCGATGATCTGAATGTCCGACCCGGTGCTGACCACGAATCGGTCACCGCTTGGCGCCAGATCGTAATCGACCAGCGATATCGAAATCGCCGCCCGCACATTCCCGGGATCACCGATATCCGCCATCACCAGTTGACCATCGCCAACATAGGTAATCTGGCTATTGGCGTGCCCCGTCCGAACCATGGTGATCTGGGAGAAGGGATTAGACCCCAGCACCTGACTGCCACCATCCGGCGACAGGAAAACCCACGATTCGACCCCGGGAATCAGGATGCCGTCGGTGGCCAGGAACGCTCCATTGCTGGTGCTTTCGATATCCCGACCACTGGAAACCAGCTCCTGTGAACCGAAGAGCTCGAACGATCCGGTATCGACACTTACCGACTTGTAGGTAACGGTGTCGCCCTGAATGCGTTCGTAAATGGCGGTATTGGTAACCCAGCCAATGGGAGTGTCTACAACTGGATCGGACGGATCAGCCGGATCGACTGATTCAACCGAGCGGCACGTTCCGGACTGGTCGCAAATGGCAAGGTACACACCTCTTTCGGATTCGGTTTGTTCCAGCGAAAGCCCGTCTCCGTTGACCGTCGAGACCACATCCAGATTCGACGTGAGAACCAGATCTCCGTTGGAGGAAATCGCAAGGCGGCCGGAAGGATCACCTGAGACCGCACTGAATTGCTCGGTCACGGCAACGTCGCTGAGCGACTGATCGCCATTCTCGTCGAGGTTGTCGTCCTCGGTTTCTTCAGTTCCTCCGATTCCGGTCTCGTCCTCCGGAGTTACCTCTTCTTCCGGTGTTTCTTCAGAGCCGTCGGCTTCCTGAATCTGATTGTCACCGCCCTCGATGGTCTCTTCGGTTGGTTCGGCTGGTTCCTCCACGTCCTGTTCTGGTGTTGGTTCGCCCGACTGATCGTCGCTGTTGTCTTCACCGTCTTCGCTCCCGATCGGCTCGATGACATTGTCGTCCGGATCTGTCGGAACCTCATCATCTGTTGGCACGGCAGTGGCTTGCTCGTCCTCCGGAATCTGGGTTGGATCTTCAGGAACAGTATCTGATCCGTCGTCCTCATCCGTCGTGGCAAATGTTCCGTCGATCGGAACAATTCCCGGACTGTCATCTTCTTCGGTCGGCTCCTCAGTTGGAACCGGCGTCTCGGTTGGTTCGTCCGTTGGAACCGGTGTCTCGGTCGGCTCCTCAGTTGGAACCGGCGTCCCGGTCGGCTCATCGGTTGGAACCGGTGTCTCGGTCGGCTCATCGGTTGGAACCGGCGTC
>JBBJOX010000184.1:0-2602 GCA_037724245.1 Thermomicrobiales bacterium
ATCTTCCATGGTGAGATCCTGCCGGATCAGATGTTCAACGGCCGACCGGTTCCAGACTATCCCAGCTATCGTTCACCGGTCGACGGGTTGTATCTCTGTGGCAGCGGAGCCTGGCCTGGTGGTGCAGTGTTCGGTGCGCCAGGTCACAACGCGGCGCATCAGGTAATCGCCGATCTCGTCGCAGGTTCATAGAAGCTACGTACATTCGTAGGGGTGTGGTTCATCAGCCCCCGATTTCGTGACGATGTTCCTGCGGAAGCCGATAATCGACTCCCGCAGGAACATGATGGTTGATCTCAGAGATCAACGAGGATGGATACGATCTCGAATGGTTTGATCTCGAACGAGATCGTGCTTCCAGTGGACGAGACTTCACCCTCGATCGGCTCTTCCAGCAAGTTGATCCGTTGAGCCGATGTGACCGTTCGGGCGAAGGTGATCTGGCTGGTGCCACGATTGCCGTGTGGCTCGTAGAGGCGGACGACGATGCCGTTCTGGTCATGCGCTTTCTTGATCGCCGCAACGCCGACCTCGACACCGCTGATTGAAACGAATGCCTCCGATGCAATGGCCGTGTCGCTTGCCTGTACTGCGATCAGCGGTGCGTTGAGTGCCTGTGCTTCACGGACGACGCCACCGGTCACCCACGTTCCGGCATGCGGAAAGAGACTGTAGGTGAAGTGATGGTGTCCTTCGTCGGCGAAGGGATCGGGATAGAGCGGTCCGCGGACGAGACTTATACCGATCGTGCTGCCGACGGCGCTGAAACCGTACTTGCCGTCGTTGAGAATCGCGACGCCGAAATCCGGTTCACTCAGATCGACGAACCGGTGCGCGCCAACTTCGAAACGGGCGCGCTCATAGGTCGTGTTCTGGTGGGTTGGTCGACGGTGGACGCCAAACATTGTCTCAAAGGTCGCCTCATGCGTGTGGACCGAGGTCGGGAATTGGGTGCGAACGAGCATCATCCGTTCGTGCCAGTCGATATCGGTGACGATGTCGAGCCGGGTCGAACCCGACGTCAGACGATACGTTTGGACGAACGTCGAGTTTCGCCACGAGCGGGTGACGCGAACGGCGGCACGGAGAGGGCCGGATTCGACGATCTCGACACTGTCGACGATCGTGATCTCCTCACCGGCATTGGGGTAGGACTCGTCGATATCCCAGGCGTCCCAGGATCGCGGACGATCGACATATGCCCAGAGCTGGTTTCCGCGGTCACCCAGTGATTCGCGCGACGTCGCGAGATCGATAGCGCTGTGGATGGTGCCATCGGGACCGATGATGACCTTGAGCTGGTTATTCTCGATGACGAATGAGTCGCCGGAGGTCGTCGCGGAGACGGTGTCCGACGGTTCAGTCGTTTCACCGGGATAGAGTATGAAGCGCTCATAACCACCGATCGGGATATCCGGGTGGTGTACCAGCGTGCCACCATCGACTGTTTGCGACGTCGCCGGTTCGAATTCGAACTCGATTGCGTCCGGAATCAGGACCGAGACCGGGCGATTCCAGGCAAGAGGATTGGCGACAATGACGCTGGTTCCGGACTCGGCACCGATGGCGGCATCGCGTACCTGTTCCGCTGTCGCCACGGCTTCGCCAAGACTCAGATGCGCGTCCACGTAGACTTCATGGATAGACGAACCAGGCAGGATATCGTGGAACTGGTTGAGCATGAGTTTCTTCCATGCTCCATCGATGTCATCGTGCGGGTAGGCATCGCCTTCAAGTGATGCGATCGTGGCGAATGCCTCGGCCTCGACGAGTCGATGCTCTGCCTCCCGATTGAGTTTCTTGACGAGACCCTGCGTGGTCAGCGTTGCCCGGTGGAGTTCGAGATAGAGTTCGCCGATGTAGGTGGGGATGCCTTCACTCGGCAGTTCGGCGAAGAGTTCCTCGACCTTGCCCATTTTCAGGGCTGGCAGTACCGGGAAGTCCTTGATTCGGGCGTAGTTCTCGAGCATCTGTTCGCTTGGGCCGCCACCTCCATCGCCGTAGCCGAAGGCGAGCAGGGTTTCGTTGTGGAACCGTTTGCCCGAGAAGTTGCGCCAGGTTCCGATCGTATCGAGTGGCACGATGTTGCCGTTGTATCCGGCACCAGGATTGAAGAAGGTGTGGGCCAGGACCTGACTGCCGTCGATACCCTGCCACTGGAAGAGATCGAAGGGAAAGGTGTTGACCTCGCTCCAGGTGACCTTGATCGTGAAGAACTTGTCGATGCCGGCACCCTTCAGGATTTGCGGCACGTTGCCGGAGAAGCCGAAGACATCAGGCAGCCAGGCGGTGTCGTTGCGAATCCCGAAGACGTCCTTGAAGAAGCGCTGTCCGTAAAAGAGTTGCCGCACGTAGGCTTCGCCTCCAGTGACCTGACTGTCCGGTTCGAGCCAGCTTCCGCCGACCGGTTCCCAGCGGCCTTCGGCAACGCGTTCCTTGATCGCTTCGAGCAGCTCGGGATCGTCCTCCTGCAGCCAGGCATAGGCCTGAGCCGAGGATTGGTTGAAGGTGAAATCCGGGTACTGATCCATCAGTCGGAGCACGCTGGAGAAGGTGCGACGGACCTTGCGTCGTGTTTCGGCGACCGGCCAGAGCCAGGCGA
>JBBJOX010000184.1:2612-5931 GCA_037724245.1 Thermomicrobiales bacterium
TGCCCGGTCAGAGTCAGCTTGCCGACCGGTGGATAGGAAACTTTCAGCGATGCCAGACGCTCGGCGATGAGCTGACGTCCCCGCCCGACGGCATCGAGCGCAGATTGATCGAGTGGTTGGAGCGATCCAGTCGGTGGCGGAATGTGCCAGATGCCATCGAGCAGCAGTCCACCGTTGTACCCGGAGTGTTCGAAATCGCCCTGCCCGACATCGAGTCGATTACCACCCTCGAGATCACCGGAGATGTAGCGAGTGCGCGCGATGTCGGTTCCACTCGGCCAGAACGGGGCGATTTCGCGATAGGCGGCATCGACGATGTCGAGCAGATGCGAGAAGACATCGTGGTCCTTGAGTTGCTCGGCGGCATCGATAATGTTGCGAAGGTCGGTTTCGAACGCACGGACTTCGAGATGCGGAATCGCGATCAGGGCGCGGGCGATCGACGGTGCATGCACGTGAGTACCGAAGAACCCTTTCGGCACTACTTCCGCGAAGATGTCGACTGTTTCGCCACCGGTCGCGAAGTGGCTGATCGGAAAATCGTTGTGGAACGGATTGAGCCCGCTCTGATAGCCGGGGGTGAACGCCACGAAACCCTCGCCACCGAGCCAGAGCTGAATCTCGATCGGTTGTCCCGCAAAGTCGAACGGGACTTCGGCGGTGGCGGTCATCGTCACCGGTTGCTGCGGATCGACCGTGGGCCAGGCATCACCCGTGACGATCGGAGTCGTCGTGCCATCGGGAGCGGTGAAGGTCCAGTTTGTGATCGGAGAGACGCGGGCGTTGCGCCACGAGCGCAGTTCCTTGTGCCAGCGATTGATCCGATCGAAGCGGCGACGGTCGAACTTGTTGAATTCTTCCATTGAGCGAACACCTCACTGTGAATACCGATGGATAGTGAACGTGAGAATGGTAGCGGAACCTACGTTAAACGACCCTCGTCGGCAGGCAGAAACGAATCTGCCACACTCGAACGAGGGTCGTTTGTTTGCGAACTTCCGGTTCCGGTTACTTGATCGAGCCGACCGAGATACCGCCAATGAATGCCTTCTGAAAGAGCAGGAAGAGCACGATTACCGGCAGCACAACCAGTGTCGAAGCCGCCATCAGGAGATTGAACTGCACATCGTACGACTGGGTCTGCTGGAAAAAGGTGAGCCCGATCGCCAGTGTGTAAGTGTCCGGGTTGAGCAGGTAGAGCAATGGTCCGAGGAAATCGTTCCAGGCGTGGATACCGGCGAAAATCGCGATCACACCAAGCGCCGGGATGCATTGCGGCAGGATGATACCCCAGAAGATCTTGAACTCATTGGCACCATCGAGTCGCGCTGCGTCGGAGAGATCCTTGGGGATTTGCAGCATGAATTGCCGCATCAGGAAGATCCAGAAGGCATTTCCGAAGAAGATCGGAACGACGAGTGGCAGGATCGTGTTGATCCAGCCGAGTTGGGAGTAGATATCGAAGAGCGCGACGATCAGCACCGGGTACGGCATGAATACGGTCGCCAGTACCAGCAGGAAGACCTTGTCCCGACCCGGCCATTCGATTCTGGAGAATCCGTAGGCAATGATCGGGTTGGAAATTACGGCACCGATAATCGTGATCAAGGTGATGACTGTCGTGTTCCTGGCGAGGGTCCAGAACGGAATCGTTTCCGTGGCGAGCTGGAAGTTGCCCCACTCCGGAGTGTGCGGATACAGCGTCGGTGGATAGATGACGAGTTCGTCGACGCCCTTGAGTGCCAGTGAGAGCATCCAGTAAAAGGGCAACATGAAGACCAGGCACATCAGGACCAGAATGACTCGAGGTGTGACCTTGCTCGAGATCATCCGGCGTGTTCGGTCGCGCTGGGCGCGGCGCGAATCGCCGCGCCGCATTTCTTCATCGATATCTGATGGGCTGATAACGGCCATGGTGAGCTCCAGTTCGAATGGCTAGGTCAGGTCGTAGTGCACCCATTTGCTGGATGTCTTGAAGACGACCAATGCGATCAGGAAAGTCAGTGCAAAGAGGAAGACACCAATTGCCGACGCGAATCCCATTTGCCCACCGAACTTGAAGGCATTTTCATAGAGATAGAGGACGAGGAACGTCGTTGACTTTGCCGGACCACCATCGGTAATGATGTACGCCTGGGTGAAGACCTGGAGCCCCATGCTGATTCCAAGAATGAGATCGTAGAGGATGACCGGGGTCATCAAGGGAATCGTGATCTTGAAGAACCGGTTGAACGGACCTGCACCATCGATCATCGCCGCTTCGTACAGATGTTGCGGAATACCCTTGAGACCGGCCAGGAAGACAAGTGCAACCTGGCCTGCGCCAAACTGGGCGATCATGACGATTCCGATTTTGGCAAAATCCGGATTGCCGAACCAGTTTGGAGGGCTGAATCCGACGTTGCGAAGGAGTTCGTTGACGATTCCCTTGTTGGGATCGAGCAGCGCCTTGAAGATGAACGAGAGGGCAAAGAGCGGAAGCACCGACGGCAGGAAGAGAATCGCCCGATAGATTGGTATCTCGGGTAAATCAGTATTCATCGCCAGAGCCAGCATCATGGCAATGACGACACCGATCGGTACGGCAAGACCCGTGTAATACAACGTGTTGAACAGCGCATTCTCAAAATTGGGATCAGTGAAGAAGCGACGATAGTTGGCGAGGCCGATCCAGACCGGATCACCAAGCCCACCATAACGGGTAAAACTTAGATAAATCGTGTAGGCAATTGGGTAGAGGATGAAACCGAGGAGACCGATTACCCACGGTCCGATGAAGATCGAGGCCAACAGGAGTTGTTTTCGCTCAATCTTCGATGGATACCATCGTCGCTTGAGCCTTAACTCAGCTGCGGTAGTTGTCGGCAAGGCGACGTCGGATTCTGCCGTCATGTTGGCTCACCTTTTTGAACGAGAAAATGAGCGAGCAGAGAGGAGCAATCACATTGCTCCTCTCTGCTCGACTATTGACTAGGCTGGACCAGTGATCGGGCAGAATCCACCCGAATCGAGATCTGCCTGCGTGTTCGCCTTGGCGGATGCATAGGCGTCGGCCGGTGGCTGCTGGTTGAGGAAGATTGCTTCCCAGGCGGCAGTCAACTCGCTCCAGTACTTCGCGCCGACAGGAATCGGTGGTCGGTTGCGGGTAACAGGGACGAGGTTATCGATGAAGAACAGCATGTCCTCGCTGAAGAGGGCCTTGTTGGCCTGAACTTCGAGCAGCGTCGGAATGTTGCTGTTGATCTGGTAGTAGGTGGTCTGACCATCCGGGCCACAGAGGTACTGGAGGAAGCGGAAGGCAGCGTCTGGCTGCTTGGCG
>JBBJOX010000185.1:0-1318 GCA_037724245.1 Thermomicrobiales bacterium
GGCGAGATTGACGATCGACTCCCAGCCAAAGTGGTCTGTCGACGTGCGAGCTGTGGTTGTCACCTAGTCCTGCTCTTCCTGCATGCGCACGGGCTGACCTTCGAGTGCGTTGGTCGAACCGCCCTTGAACCGGAGTCCAGGAGCGTGCCAGCCGATACGGTACCGAAATGCCCCCGATGGCTGCTTGCGACGGCCAACGAGTTTGAACCCGCAGGCCTTGTAGAAATCGAGCCCGTCCTCATCAGTTTCGGCCACCAGCGGACGTTTACCGGACCGTCGTAACGCATCCTGCAGTAATAACCGGCCAATGCCCCGCTTGCGATGGTTCTCGGCCACGGCGATCAGGCTGATTTCGTTGGCCATGCCGTCCCGGCAGAGGACGTAGGCCGCAATCATGTTCTGATCGACGAATCCACCGTAGAGGACGGTTTTTGATTCTGCCTTGAGTTCGGTAATCCGCAGCGCCGCAGCTTCTTCGGTACCGGCCAACACGGCCGGTGCCAGTACGCTGGCTGCGGCCGCTTCCTCGTTCTCCGAAAGTTGACGAAGTTCGAGCCGCGACGTCGGATCGATATAGATCAGCTCGCCCAGGCTATCCTGCGTCACGATCTCAGACCTGTTCGATCGGCATCGAGAGCAGTGCATCGAACGGGCTGGCATCCTCGTACGGGCCGATCAGTGCCAGACTCAGCAGCTCCTCGCGCAGCAGATCCTGGGCCAGTCCCTGAACATCCGCGACCGAAACCTGATCGATCAGCTCCATGATTTCTTCCGGTGTCTTGATCTCGCCGTCGGTCGCTTCCTGGCTGCCGACCCAGGAGGCAACGGATCGGGAATCCTCGAGACCCATCAGCAAGCGCCCCTTGCGCAGTGTTTTGGTTCGTTCGAGTTCGTCGGCGGGAACCGCAATGTCCCGAAGCTTTCGCAGTTCCTCAACGATGGCCCCGATCGTTTCCTGGACCCGTTCAACATCGGTTCCAGCGTAGATGACGCCCTGCCCAACATCCTCATAGCCGCGGAAATACCCGTAGACCGAGTAGACGAGGCCGCGCTTCTCGCGAATTTCCTGGAAGAGCCGGGAACTCATGCCCGAGGAAAGAATCGCCTCGATCGTCGATTGCACATAGCGTCGCTCGTCGTGATACGAGAGAGCCGGGAAAGCGATACAGAGATGCGCCTGCTCGGTGACGCGGTTCATAACGCGAATGCGCTTGGCATCCTGCACGACTGTTACCGGTGAGACGAGATGCTGGTTGGTCGGGACTTTCAGATCGGCGAAATGTTTCTCGGCCAGTTCAACGACATCAGTATGCTGGAT
>JBBJOX010000185.1:1328-5852 GCA_037724245.1 Thermomicrobiales bacterium
CCGCGATTACGAGCCGATCTGGCGTGTAGTTACGCTCCCAGAAATCGCGCATGTTGTCGCGAGTGATGTTGCCGACCGTTTCCTCGGTACCGGCGATCTCACGTCCGACCGGGTCGGTTCCCCAAACCAGTTCATCGATGATGTCGTGCACCAGATCTTCGGGAACGTCCTGCACCGAGCGGATTTCCTCGAAGATGACCCGGCGTTCCTTGTCGAGTTCCGACGCATCGATCACGGAGTTGCGGAGCATATCGGCGAGCACATCGAAGGCAAGTCCGAAGTGGGTGCTTGGGACCTTGGCCCAGTAGGATGTCGATTCGCGACCGGTAGCGGCATTGAGCATACCGCCGATGCCTTCGATTTCCTCCGAAATCATCATTGGATCGGGACGCTTCGGGGTTCCCTTGAACAGCATGTGTTCGAGGAAATGGGAGACGCCGGCAATTTCCACCGGCTCGTAACGGGAACCAATGTTGTACAGGAAGATCAGGCTCGCCGAGCGAACTCCGCTCATCGTGCCGGTCACGATCCGGACCCCGTTGGCCAGGGTCGTTTTCTCGTGCATGGATCCGGATTCACTGCGGGCAGCCTCGGCTGCCGCACGAAGACTATCGAACTGACTCACAAAATCCCCTTTTATCATTGCGCCCGTCGTATGGCATTCAAAAGCATGTGGAGGGCTCGTTGGGTGGCTGCCTCGATTACATTGAGGCGACTCCCGGAAAACTCATGGCGTTCAACGATCGTCCCGGCTGGTCCGGATTGTCCGATGTAGACGAGCCCGACCGGTTTGCGAGCGGATCCGCCACCAGGGCCAGCGATGCCGGTGGTGGATACCGAATACGCGGCGCCGAGTTCACGGCAGGCGCCTTCGGCCATCGCTCGGGCCACAGATTCACTGACGGCACCCGGGTTCTCGAGGATATCCTCGGGTACTCCGAGCAACCGGTGTTTGATCTGGTTCGAGTACGAAACGATCCCGCCGACGAAATAGTCCGAGCTTCCTTCTATAGAAGTGATACGCCGCGCAATCGATCCACCGGTACACGATTCTGCCGTGGCGACCATGGTTCCTGGTGTGCTGCGCAACAGATTGCCAAGTTCGCGTTCCAGCAGCAGTTCGGGATGGTTGATCACAACAGTTGGGCCTCGGGGGAGTCGATCGATCGGGCGTTGATGGCGAGTGTAGCATCGCGCGGATCAGCCGACTCAGTCACGAGGCACCAGCGCCAGACGTTCGGACTCGATGGCAATGCGATAGTGTTCGCCGATCACCAGATCGCCGACGGGGCGGGTCGCGATGTCGGCAGTCAATCGTGTTCCATCGTCCAGGGCGATCACGAGGCGATGCATCGAGCCGAGGTAGGTCGCGGAGAGCAGGCGGGCATTCCAGCCTGGATGATCCTGCTCGATCAACGAAATGGCGCCGGGGCGAATCATCAGCAGGACATCGTCGAGCGTTGTCGAACCGGGAACCCGGATGTCGCGGCCGGCGAGGTGGACGGTGGTCGATTGCCCGGTTCGGTCGCCGATCTGAACCGGGACGATGTTCCCGCTGCCGAGAAATTCGGCGACGAAGCGGTTGGCCGGGCGCTCGAACATGTCCCGTGGGGTTCCCTGTTGCGAAACGAGGCCGTGGTTGAGAACTGCCATCCAGTCCGACATCGAGAGTGCTTCCTCCTGATCGTGGGTCACTGAAAGGAAGGTGATGCCGGTTTGGCGCTGGATCGAACGGAGATCGGATTGCATGCGGGCCCGCAGACTGGCATCGAGTGCCGCCAACGGTTCGTCGAGCAGCAGGATTCCGGGGCGAACCACCAAGGCCCTTGCAAGGGCGATGCGCTGTTCCTGGCCACCGGAGAGCTGGTGCGGATAGGCGTCGGCGCGATCGGACATTGCGACGAGATCGAGTGCATCGGCAATGCGACCAAGCTGTGTGGTCGCAGGCAACTTCTGCTGCTGGAGGCCAAAGGCAATGTTCTGGCGCACGGTCATGTGGGGGAAGAGGGCGTATCGCTGAAAGACCATGGCAGAGGGACGCTGATAAGGCGGCAGATGCCCAACATCGCGATCACCGATGAAGATGCTTCCCGAATCGAGCTGCTCGAGTCCGGCGACGATTCGGAGTACTGTCGATTTTCCTGAGCCTGAGGGGCCGAGCAGCGTGCCAAACTGACCTTCGGCGAGGGAAAAGGAAATGTCGTCGATCGCAACGATCGAACCGAACACTTTCCTTACATTCCTGAGTTCCAAAGCGTTCATCAGGTACATTCTACGCGCCCGATCATGTCGGGCATTCCGCTGGAGCATGCTGTGAGTGAGTATCGGGGCAGTTTTACGTTTCGTCTGCTGACGATGGACGATATTCCGCAGATGTCGATCTGGTTGAGCGATCCGGACGTGGCGGAGTGGTACGGGGAAGGTGGCACGTCGATCGAGCACTTGACCGACCAGTACTCTCCGAAAATACAGAGATTGACGCCGACCCTTGGATACATTGCCAAAGTGGATGGCGTCGATATCGGGTACATCCAGGCTGTGCCAATCGATGGGTATCCCGACTACAGCGTGCAGTTGCAGATCGAGCCAGGCGCGGTCGGGGTCGACATCTTCATCGGAGAAGCGGTGTACCGGGGTCGTGGTTTGGGTACTACGATGTTGCGTGCCTTTACCGACGAGATTGTGTTCGGGCAACTGCAGGCCACAGTTGCGGTGATCGGTCCTGATCCGCAAAATGTGCGCGCGGTGCGTTCCTATGAGAAGGCTGGATTCAGCTGGCTGAAGACGGTGTATGTGACGGACGAGGAACGGCCCTCCGAGAACGGCGAGGAGTATCTGATGGCTCGATATTCTACGGGATTCGAGGCGAGAAAGTGATCCGAGGATGTGTCAATTCAGTTTGGTGGCCCTGGAATTGCAAAGTAGTCTCAGGACAGCGAGTGATCCAAATGGATACTAGTCTCGTTGAACCGTTTACCGAACCGCGAAAATGCTCCTGACGGGGGAGCAGACGCGGAAGGAAAACAAGATCAGCACCTTCCGCCAAGCGGCGAGTGCGCTGATCGCCAATCGGAGAAGGAGCAAACGCATGCGGTCACAATCCTTGCACACACTGTTTCTGGACGCAGTTAAAGAGCAGCGGGCATCCGCTGGTTCAATTGCGACCAACAAGCTCGTTGCAGCTCAGACCGAGTTCGCCGACGACGTCGACGTGCTGAACTACGCACTGACCCTTGAGCACCTCGAGTCCGCCTTCTACAAGCTTGCCCCAGACTACTCGCTCGGTGACGATCCATTTGGCAACTCGATCGACGAGTGGGTCGGCATCATCGGCGGACATGAAGATGCTCACGTCGAGACGCTTGCAGCTGTCATCACCGATCTCGGTGGAGAGCCAGTTGAAGCTGCTGAGTACGACTTCGGCGTTACCGACGCTGCGAGCTTCCTTGCTACGGCAGCGATTCTCGAAGGCGTTGGCGTTTCGGCCTACGACGGCGCTGCGCAGTTCATCGAAAACCCGGATCTTCTTCTTGCCGCCGGTGGCATCGTTGCTGTTGAAGCGCGACACGCCGCATACCTCAACCTGGTCATAGGCGATAGCCCGTTCCCGGCCGCCTTTGAGACCACAATGACCCCGGATGAAGTGCTTGAAGCTGCCGGACCTTTCTTCGTCCCGTAGTCGTCACGTTTCGCCAACTTACCTTTGAACGAATGCACGTAGAAACAGGAGATGGTCCAAATGCGCGTTAGCCATAAGCAAGACCAATTTCAGGACATGATCACCAAGGCGCTCGACCAGCGATTTCGACAGGTCTCACGCCGCTCGATGCTGAAGACCACAGCCATCGGCGGAACCGGCCTCGTTGCTGCAACGTTCCTCGGCGGATCCGCTTTTGCCCAGGATTCCACGCCGGATGCCGAGATGGACATGGACGCTGAGTCCCCGTTCGAAGGCCCAGCCGACGTGATCAACTATGCACTGACCCTCGAGCACCTCGAGACCGCCTTCTATCGAGATGGCCTGGCCGAATTCGGCGTTGACGCCTTCACCGACCTTGACTTCCAGTCCAGCGTCTTCGATCGCCTCGGCGATATTGCTGACCACGAGGCCACCCACGTCGAGACCCTCGTCTCAGTGGTCGAGTCCCTCGGTGGCACTCCGGTTGAGGAAGCAGAGTACGCATTCCCATACACCGACGCTGCGAGCTTCATTGAGTTCGCACAGGTTCTCGAGGATGTCGGCGTCACCGCCTACCAAGGCGCTGCGATCTACCTCATGGAAGAGCCAGAGCTGCTGACCGCTGCCCTGACAATCCATGGCGTCGAAGCCCGACACGCCGCTTACCTCGCCGTTCTGAACGGTGGCAACCCGTTCCCGGATGTTGTCAACCCATCCCGGACACCAGAGGAAGTTCTCGAGATCGCCACACCTCTCTTCGTCATGTAACGTCGAAAGACGTTCCACGGTGGTTTGAGAACATAGTATTCGAGACCGGTCAGGGGCTATTACCCTGGCCGGTTTCG
>JBBJOX010000186.1:0-5794 GCA_037724245.1 Thermomicrobiales bacterium
CGATCGCAACGGAGTGCAACCGACCCGCTACGGTGAACTTCCGCCGCAGTGCGCCGCCGTCAATCAGACCAACATCAACGTTCAGCGGATGGCAGTTCACGCTGCGCACACCGGGTCCCGCGCTGCTGCCGAGCAGGCGATTGCGCTCGATCCGCTGACAGCAACGGTCTGCACTCTCGATCAGATCCGCGCGATGACCGGTGAACTGATCGACGCCCACGCCGACCTGCTCAAAGGCGCGATTACGTCCTAGACACAAGAAACACACGGTAGGCGCAGAGCTCGTCTCTGCCGGGCTTGGGCACCAGCCATCGTCTCGCGTCACGCACGTCACACACGCTGAGGAGACCATTGTGGCCACGATCGCGCAACCGAAAATCGTCATCATCGGCGCCGGTGGCGTTGTCTTCCCGATGCGCCTGATGGGCGATCTGCTCAGCTTCCCGGCACTTCAATCTGCCACATATTCACTGATGGATATCGACCTGCCGCGGGCCGAACGTACCGCTCGCAACGCGCGTGAGTTGGCCGATCATTACCAGTTCCGGGCTACGATCGAGGCAACCGACGATCTGCGAAACGCCCTGACCGGTGCCAGCTACATCTTTGTCACCTTTCAGGTCGGTGGCTTCGAGAGCTACCACCACGACGTGATGATTCCCCGGTCCTACGGGCTCGATCAAACCGTCGGCGACACGCTCGGTCCAGGTGGCGTGTTTCGCTTTCTGCGGTCGGTCGGTGCCTACCGCGAGATCGTCCATCTCATCCACGAAGTCGCACCCGGTGCCCAGCTGATCAACTACGCGAACCCGATGGCAATGGCCTGCTGGTACCTCAGCGACCGCGGAATCAACACCGTCGGTCTCTGCCACAGTGTACAGGGGACCTCCCGAATGCTGGCCCGCCAGCTTGATGTTGCGTACGACGACATCGCGTTCACCTGCGGCGGGATCAACCATCAGGCGTGGTTCACCTCATTTCGCCGGGATGAGGAGGATCTCTATCCGCAACTCCGCGAAACAATGGTCCGCAACCACCTCGGACGTCGCGAAATCGGCGAGCTGGAACAGGACCTTGGAGATCACAGCGGCGAACGCGGCGACTCTAACTACGAAGGCGGAGCCGAAAAAGTCCGAACCGCGATCATGGATACCTTCGGTTACTTCCACACCGAATCCAGTCACCACGCCAGCGAGTATCTGCCATACTTCCGCAAGACCCCGGAACTCGTCCACGAATTCATTCAGGAACGCTGGGACTACTACGAAATATCGAGTTCCCGCATTCCCGAAGACACCGATCGCAAGCAACTCGACGAACTGAAGAGCGAACTCAAACCATCCCTCGAGTACGGCGCCCATATCGTCAACTCGATGCAGACCGGGAATCCGACCGTCATCTACGGCAACGTCCCGAACCGCAACCACCTGATCGACAACCTGCCGCCGGAAGCCTGCGTGGAAGTCGCCTGTCTCGTCGACGCCAACGGTGTGCAGCCGACGCATTTCGGCGCGTTACCCCCGCAGTGCGCCTCGGTCAATCACACAAATATCAACGTCCAGCGTATGGCGGTTCATGCGGCGCAAACCGGCTCCCGCGCCGCTGTCGAGCAAGCCGTCGCCCTCGATCCTCTCACGAGCGCACTCCTGACCCTCGATCAGATCCGCTCCATGACCAACGACCTCCTCACTGCCCATGCCGACCTGTTGAAAGGAACGATCACCGCAGCGTAGCCGCCACCCCGCCTACCTCGTAGCGGCAGAACCGTGTGTCTGCCCTTGACCCCGGCAGAACCACTCCCCGCCTTCGTCATTCTGAGCCTGCGAAGAATCAGTCACGCTCAGGGATGCCAGGTGCTTCGACAATTTGGGCTGGACAGACAACCGGGAATCGAAACCTACGTCGTGATCGTCCGATACCGAAGATACACAACACCACCTGCGAATCGATGCTCCTCAACCATCTCCAGCCTGAGATGGTGACCGGCGGGGAAGGCAGCCAGGCCACCACCGACAATCACCGGATAGACGTACAACTCGACCGCATCGACTACTCCGGCGACCAAAGCCTGATGCGCCAGCGTCGGACCGGAAATCGAAATCCGGTGACCGGCTGATTCCTTGAGCGCACGCAACGCATCGAGATCGAGGGATCGTTCGAGCGTCGTTTTCGCCGACGATACCGATTCCAGCGTCGTTGAGTACACGATCTTCTCCGCACCTTGCCAGATCTTCGCGTAGTCGCCTTCGAACTCCGGTTTATCCGTCGTCGCCTCGTCCGTACCCCAGTAGGCCATCACTTCGTACATCCGCCGGCCGAGGAGATGCGTGCCAATATCACGTTCCCGCTCGTTGACGAAGCGATGCACCTCCTCGTCCGGTTCTGCCCAGTCGAAGTTACCGTTCGCATCGGTCATATAGCCGTCGATCGACATAATCGCCGTGAACACGAGCTCTGCCATGGTCAGGAGTCCTTTCGAAAGGAGTGGATACTGTTCGTTGTCTGACTTCAAGTCTGATCGAATCGTGAGGCACCCGCTACGTTCAAATTGCGCCAGCTATGGAGGTTGCCTGATAGGCCTTGCTTCTGATGTTTGGCGCGAATCCAATCAATTGTAGGGTCGACCTTCGTGGTCGACCGCGGGGCTGAACATACGAACCTCCGGTCACCCACAAGCGGATGAGCCCTACAGAGATACGAATGTCCGCAAGAATCCCACAGTGCGTTGATGTCGAAAACCGGTGAACCCGTTCGTATAGATCATGTAAGCCGGCAGATAGCCGGATAGAACCAAAAGGAGTTACCGTCATGAGCCTCTACCTTCTCAGCATCTATCAGCCGCAGGATTCCACACCATCAGCGGAAGAACTCTCTGCAATCATGGAGAAGGTGGGTCGCGTCGTCGATGATCTCAAATCATCCGGCGGGTGGGTCTTCGGCGGCGGACTGCACCCGACCAGCACCGCGACCGTCGTCCGGGCCGGCAAGGGTGATCCAGTTGTCACCGATGGTCCGTTCATTGAAGCCAAGGAGCATATCGGCGGACTGAACGTGATCGACGTAGTGGATCTCGATGCCGCCCTCGAATGGGCGCGCAAGTTCTCCGAGGCGATGGCCTTGCCGATCGAAGTTCGTCCGTTCCAGGGCTGATCCGATGCCACACGCCGTAGACTCCAGCAGAATCGAAGAGATATTCCGCCAGGAGTACGGACGTGCGGTTGCTTCCCTGATTCGCGTCTTCGGTGATATTGACCTCGCCGAAGACGCTGTTCAGGAAGCGTTCACGATCGCTTCCGAACGCTGGCCCGACTCCGGTATTCCTCCTTCGCCCGCCGGCTGGATCATCACCACCGCGAGGAACCGCGTGATCGACCGATTGCGACGCGAATCGAGCCGCAATCAACGTCACGCCGAAGCAGCCTTCATCGAGGATCTGCACGAACCAGTCGAGGAGGGCGCCGTGCCCGATGATCGCCTGCGCCTCATCTTCACCTGTTACCATCCGTCTCTGGCAACCAGTGTCCAGGTGCCATTGACGCTAAAACTCCTTGGCGGATTGACCACGGCCGAAGTTGCACACGCGTTTCTGGTGCGTGAAACGACGATGGCCCAACGTCTCGTCCGCGCGAAGAACAAGATTCGCGATGCCAATGTTCCGTATCGTGTCCCTGCCGAAGCCGATCTGCTGGTTCGACTCCGCGCCGTGTTGACAGTTGTCTATCTCATCTTCAATGAAGGGTACACGGCGAGTTCTGGCGACCAACTGATTCGCGCCGATCTCTGCGCCGAGGCGATCCGACTCGCGCGAACCTTGCGAACGCTGATGCCAGACGAACCCGAAGTGATGGGGTTGCTGGCATTGCTGCTGCTCAGCGAATCGCGTCGCGGGGCCCGCGTTTCCGCCGATGGTTCATTCGTGTCGCTTGCCGATCAGGATCGGCGGACCTGGAACCGCGAGCTTATCGCGGAAGGGCAGCATCTCGTTCGCCGCTGTTTGCGTATCAACCAGCCGGGTCCGTATCAAATTCAGGCGGCGATCAACGCCGTACACAGTGATTGCACGAATGCCTCTGATACAGATTGGCGACAGATCGTGCAACTCTACGATCAGCTTCAGCAGTTCGATCCGAGTCCGATCCTCGCCCTGAACCGTGGTGTCGCAGTCGCGGAGATCGACGGTCCAGAGACGGCATTGGCGCTCATCGACGAACTCGATCTCGGTGACTACCATCTCTTCCACGCAGTCCGAGCCGACTTGTTACGACGCCTTGGACGCGAATCCGAGGCAGCGGATGCCTATGTCACGGCAATGTCGCTTACCAGAAATGCAACGGAGCAAGATTTTCTCAATGCCCGCTTGAGCGAACTGTATTGAGTTCTGCAGGGTCGACCGCGGTGCTCGAACCTGCGAACTCTCCAGTCGACGTAATTGCGTAGCGAACCCATGGTCACCCACAATGGGATGAGCCCTGCAGAGAGCCGAATCTCCAGTCACTCGCGCCTTGCGTTGACGTCTGATCCACCGGATGATCCTCACTGTCGACGACTTTCGGAGCGGACGAGCGGGGACCAGCTGCATGTCGAATCTGTCCCGCGTGATCACATCGCGATTCCAGCCGCTGACCGGCACCTTCTCTGGCTGGCGCATGGTGTTGGTGTCGGCCCTCGTTGTCTACGCCGCCGCGCCCGGGATGACCTACGGCACCACCGCCTTCGTTGATCCCCTGACCAGCGAACTCGGCATCTCGCGTTCCCTCTTCTCCTCGGCCTACGCCTTTGCCACGATCGCCAGTGCCATCGTGCTTCTCCTGATCGGACGCTACTTCGACCGCTGGGGAAGTCGCCGCCTGATGACCGCCGCGATTGTCGGGCTTGGCATCGGTGTGCTTTGGCTGAGTTTCTCGGCCGGACCGATCGGTGTCTTCATCGGGTTTGCCATCACCCGAACCTTCGGGCAGGGGATCATGCCGCTGGCGTCGCGGATTCTGATTCCGCACTGGTTTCTGCGACACCGTGGTCGTGCCTACAGTGCGATCGGCATTGCCGGAACAATGAGTATCGCCACCCTGCCGCCAGTCCACGAATGGCTGATTACCCAGGTCGGATGGCGCGCACTCTGGCGCATCGATGCGCTTGTCCTGATCGTGGCGCTGGCGCCGTTCGTCTGGTGGCGGGTGCGCGATCTGCCGGAAGATATCGGGCAACAGCAGGACGGACGAACCACCCTCGACGATGCCCGACCGGTATTCTCCGATGCGAACGTCGGCACCACATTGGCAGCCGCCCGGCGAACCTATGCCTTCTGGGCTCTGGTTGCAGCCAGCCTCGTACCGATGGGAATCATCACCGGGCTTTCGCTCTACCAGGTCGGCATCTACGAGGATCTTGGATATCCGTCCTCGCTTGCCGGTCTGACCTTCACCATCGAATCGGTCAGCATGTTCGCGGCGACACTCTGGATCGGAGCCCGGCTCGATCGGATAAATCTGCGATTCCCGCTGCTGGCCAGTCAGGTCCTGATGCTGGCAGCGATGATCGTCCTGATCACCGGCAGCTCCCTTTGGATCGGCCTGCTCTACGCTATTCTCAGGGGCGCTGCGACCGGTATTGCCCTGATCACCGCTGATGTCGCCTGGGCCTCGTGGTACGGACGGCAGCATCTGGGAAGCATTCGCGGATTCGCCGCCGCCGTCGGCGTCTTCATTTCAGCGCTTGGCCCGCTGCCGCTCGGGCTCGCGATCGACCGCTTCGACAGCTACACCCCGGCGATCCTCTCCATGATGCTGCTCCCGGT
>JBBJOX010000187.1:0-3096 GCA_037724245.1 Thermomicrobiales bacterium
GTCCCATGAAGGAACCCCCTACGAGGTCGGGTTGGGTGGCGAACAGGCGACGGGATCGACACGGGGTCGACCCGTACGGCTGAGGAATCAGTCGGCTCAAAGCAGGCCGTAGGCGGTGAAAGATTCGACGACGCCGAGGCCGGCTGGCGCTTTCGCGACGTAACCTCCGACGTTGGTGACCATGCCTTTCAGCTTGTCTTCCGCATTGTCGAAGGTGGCGCACTGGAAACCGAATCGACCATTGAGCATGGTGTAATCGTTGCTCGAATCACCGAGCGCCAGGACGTGTTCGCGTTCGATACCGAGATGCTTCGCCAGTTCCGCCAGCACCAGGCCCTTGCCAACCTTGCGATCGAACACCTGCACCAGGCGAACGTTGCGGTTCGTCGTCAGCGGATGATCGTCGCGCGCGGCCAGTTCCTGCTCGATCCAGCTCTCGATCTCGATCGCATCGGCCGGTGACTGGAAGACCAGACTCGGCAGCCCCCGGCTGAACGAGACATCATCGAGATGCAATCGCCGCACTTCGAATCCGCGGCGCGTCGATTCGTGCTCCGCCTCGACCAGCATTTCCATCGCCACCGGATAAACATCGATCCAGCGTTCCCGAACCAAATCGTTCCAGGAATCATGCGGCTGGTACTGCCCATTCACATCGAAGAAGATCTCGCGCTCATCGCAAATCAGGCCGGTAATCACCCTGGAACCGGCACCGATACCAGCCGCCTCGAACAGTTCGCGCTGAAACTCGAACGGGCGACCAGTGGCCGTGACGCAGACAATGCCGCGGACCGACATCGAACGCAACGCGGTAATCACTTCATCACGAATCAGCGTTCCCTTTTCCAGAATCGTACCGTCGAGATCGAAGGCAACGGCCCTGATCGTCTGCTGACGCAACCTCGATCGATCTACGTCCACGGATTGATCACCGGCTCGATCTTGCCACTGGCAAGCGACTTCGCCGATGCTTCCATCAGCGCGACACTGCCGAGGTTGCGACGCCCGGAGTTTTCCGGTTCCTCACCGCTACGAATCGCATCGACGAATGCCTGAAGTCCACCGGCCCGACCATGCAGCCCGATCGAATCGAGATCGATCGGCGTCTCTTTCTTTCGACCGAGTTTACGGAGCCAGACGCGATCGTTGACGATCGTATCGTCATTGCGACCTGTCCAGTGAATCTCGCCATCCTGGCATTCGATGTGCCAGTCGCCGCCCCAGAGTGTTTCTGCACCAGTGCTGATCCAGCTACCGCGATAGCTGACAACGACGCCGTTGGACAAGGTGATGAGCACGGTAGCGGACGCTTCGTCGCGGAACTTGCTCCATTCCGGATCGGCCGCCATCGCGAACACGGAAACCGGCTCGACCCCGGTGACCATGCGGATCAGATCGAAATGGTGAATCGCCATATCGAACAGTAAAGGATGAATGTACCGGAAGTGGCGATTGTCATCGGGTTTGCTGTTGGCATACCGCCGGAAATCGATGTTGATCGTCGATACCGGGCCGAAGGTTTGCTCGGCAACGAGGCGGGCGGCGGTCCGGACAGCCGGGTAGAAGCGATAGTTCTGGCTGACCTGCAGGATCAGGCCGAGTTCATCTGCAAGATCGACTGCTTCGCGCGCCTCGGCCACGGTGCCGGCAAACGGTTTTTCCACCAGCACATGCTTGCCGGCACGAAGCGCCGTCATCGCCGCCGGAACATGCACTTCCATCGGGACCGTCAGAATCACGGCATCGGCTTCGACCGTGGCCAAGGCCTCCTCGAAATCGGTGAAGCACATCTCCGGCGGTAGTTTGAGCAATCGCTGTATCGCCCGAAGTGGCTCTTCGAACGGTTCGACAACCGCGACGCGTTCGACATCCTTGACTCGGGGAATCGGGTGAACTTCCCAGTTGGAGCCCCAGCCGCCGAGTCCTGCGTGAATGACTTTCAGTGCCACGAGTGCCTCCAACATGCTCTTTTTTCATATCCGAACTGGACATTTCGTGTCGTATTGTCCACGTCTGTCAAGAGTATGGGAAGATTGCCCAGATATTCGCCTAACAGAGGGAAGTGTACCGTGACTATTTCTACAGAGAATCCTGTCGCCATCGGCATCGTTGGCGCCGGCGTGATCTCGGAAATCTATCTCAAGAACCTGACGACCCGCTTCACACATACACGTGTGGTTGGTGTGGCCGACATTGTCGAGGCAGCGGCCAAGGCCCGGGCCGATCAATTCGGGATCGAGGCCCTTTCAGTCGATGAACTGCTGGAGCACCCGGAAATCGAGCTGGTGCTGAACCTGACGATTCCGGCCGCCCATGCCGAAGTCGCCACGCGCGCCGTCAACAATGGCAAGTCCGCCTTCAATGAAAAGCCGCTGGCGATTTCGCGCGAGGAAGGGAAGTCCCTGCTCGCCGCCGCTGCCGCCAAGGGCGTTCGCGTTGGCGCCGCTCCCGATACCTTCCTCGGTGGTGGGCTGCAGACCGCCCGGGCCATCATCGATTCCGGGGCGATTGGCGAACCGGTTGCGGCCTCGGCACTGATGCTGAACCACGGCATGGAAGCCTGGCATCCGAATCCATACTTCTTCTTCCAGCCAGGTGCCGGGCCGCTCTTCGATATCGGTCCCTACTACCTGACCGCGCTGACATCGATTCTCGGTCCGGTGTCGCGGGTCAGCTCCGTTGCCCGGGCCACGTTCCCCGAGCGAACAGTTGGTAGTGGACCACGTGCTGGCGACAAAATCCCGGTCAATACCCCGACGCACATTGTCTCCTCGCTCGAGTTCGAGAGCGGCGTGCTGAGTTCGTTCTCGCAATCGTTCGATGTCTGGGAATCGAAAAACGCAACGCTGGTGATCTACGGAACAGACGGAACCCTGAGATTGCCCGATCCCAACACCTTCGGCGGCCCGATCCAAATTCTCGATCGCAAGAATCGCAGCCTGCCCGACGATGGCACCGCGAAATGGGGTTCGCGATCGGACGACAAGGATTGGGAGGATGTGCCGATTACCTACGGCGACACGGAAAACAGCCGTGGCCTCGGTCTGGCCGATCTGGCGCGCGGATTGCGCAGTGGTGAACCGCATCGGGCCAGTG
>JBBJOX010000187.1:3106-5773 GCA_037724245.1 Thermomicrobiales bacterium
ACCACGTGCTGGACATCATGGTCTCGGTGCTGGAATCGGCCGATACCGGAACCCATATCAACGTCGAGAGCACCATGGAACGACCAGCTCAGGTCGCCAGCTAGCGTCGCCAGAACGAGGGGAATGGTTGGATCATGGGATCGAACAATCGCGTCGGTATCGGCATCATCGGTGCCGGGTTCATTTCGGAAATCTATCTGAACAACCTGACCGGTGTGATGCCGAACACCCGTGTCATCGGGGTCGCCGATCTGCTGATCGAGCGCGCGCAGGAACGGGCAACGAAGTATGGCGTTGGGGCGTTCAGCGTCGATGACCTGCTGGCGCACCCCGATGTCGATATCGTGGTCAATCTGACGATTCCCAAAGCGCACGCTCCGGTTGCGCAGCAAGTCGTTGAAGCCGGTAAATCTGTCTACAACGAGAAACCGCTGACGCTGAACCGGGACGAGGCGGCGAAGCTGCTCGCGACTGCCCGTGACAAGGGCGTGCTCGTTGGATGTGCGCCGGACACGTTTCTCGGTGGCGGACTGCAGACAGCGCGCAAACTGATCGACGAGGGGTTGATCGGGGAGCCGATCGCGGCGACGGCATCGATGATCGGACGTGGTCACGAGCGTTGGCATCCCGATCCGTACTTCTACTACCAGCCGGGGGCCGGTCCGATGCTGGATATGGGTCCGTACTACGTAACGGCGCTGGTGGCGTTGCTCGGTCCGGTGCGGCGCGTGGCCTCGTCGGCGCGGAAGAGTTTCCTGGAACGAACGATCACGAGCAAACCGAAGTTTGGCGAAACCATTCCAGTGAATGTCGACACGCACATCGTAGCGACACTCGATTTTGTGGCAAATGCGACGGCGACGATTCAGACGACGTTCGATCTCTACGATACGGATCACGCGAAGCTGGTTGTGTATGGATCGGAGGGGTCGTTGCGCCTGCCCGATCCGAACACATTCGGTGGTCCGTTGCAATTGTTGCCGGGCAAGCATGGGGCGGAATGGGTGGATGTCCCACTGACGCACGGCTATACGGAGAACAGTCGAGGACTGGGCGTCTCGGACATGGCACGGGCGTTGCTCGAACGCGGCACACCTCGCGCATCGGGTGAGCTCGCGAATCACGTGCTGGACATCATGTACGCGACCCTCGAATCGAGCGCGGCGGAACGTCACATCCACCTGACAACGACGGCGGACCGACCGGATCCGATGCCCGCAATCTGAACCATGTTCCTGACCGGGAGATCCAGCGATCGGGTGCCTACCCGACAAGACGCACCAACACGCCCCTATGAAAGCCGGAGACATGGACCAGATTTCACCTGACATCCTGCGACGCATTCTGATCGACGCGAATCCGGCCCTGTCACGATTCAATCCGTTGCCGAAGATTCTGTTTCACAACGATTTCGATCATGGAGCCGAAGGCTGGTGCGAACTGAGTGCCAATCACAACAACAATCTGGACATGCTGCGTCCGATTGCGCGCGACATGCGACCACCACAACTGAGCAATTGCACCTTCTTCGATACGGGTACGCACGGTTCGATCAGCGGGACGTACTCCCTGAAGCTGGCCACGCGACCGATCGCCAATCACATGGGATTTCTGCTCAAGCGGTTCACCTATCCGGCAGAGGGTCTGGTGCAGTTCGAGACGTATTTCACCTTTAAGTCGGAAGTCAATGATCAGGTGCCGCCGGTTGGCCGGGCGTTCGACGGCAATTACCATCCATCGGCGGCGCAGTTTGGTGAATTCACGATCAGCAACGATGTCGCGGAACCGAATGAGGGCAAACGCTGGCAGTGCGCGTTGCGCTACCAGAACACGAACGAAGCAGGCGACCTGATCCAGAAGTGGAAATACAAGACGTCGTTGCATCCCACCACGAAAATGGTGGTCGCCGGCGAGGCACCACCGGTGGTCGACTTCCACGCGATTCATCCCGAAGACTGGGAGGATATTCCCGGTGGATTTCAGCCACTTTGCTACAACGAGGTTCCAACCAAGATCAACTGGCACTACCTGCGCTGGAGTTTCGATCTGCGAACCCGTCGCAACACAGAACTTCAGGTCAACTCGCTGACCATGGACTTACGTGACATCGATGTACCGGTTTATCCGGAGCCTTACTGGGGTCTCGATAACCTGCTCAATTTCTGCATCGATGTGCGAACCTTTGCGAACGTCCGCAACTTTCTGTGGCTCGATTCGGTCGTCGTTTCGGCGGATTGGTAAGAGGAATCACTATGCAAACATCCCTGACTGCGGTGATCGAGCAAGCCAATGCCTACACCGGCGATTTCACAACCGAACCCTACGAGGCGGCCTGGGCGCTCGAAGCGCGCTGGTTCGTCAAACTTCTGGAGATATCGGATCGGATCAGCATTCGCCTGACTCCGGAGATTTCCCCGGACGGTTTGAACTGGTGCGAGGAAGGGACAACCGCCTTGCTCTTCACCGAACCCGGTCTGAAATCACTTGGTCTGACCAACTTCGGAGGCTGGTTACGCCTTCGCGTCACCTTCGTGGGCAACGAGCCGGGCGGAAAGTTCCTGATTTACCTGGCACTCAAGGGGTAATTATCGCGACTGACCAACCTGTTGGCGGATGCGCTGTCTATCCGTAGGGGCGTCCTTTCTGGGCTCCCGCGGTGAATTCAAC
>JBBJOX010000188.1:0-3214 GCA_037724245.1 Thermomicrobiales bacterium
GCACACGGCGATTCTGCTGGGCGCAGCGCGGATTCTGGTCGGTCGGACCGATGAGTTCCCCGGTACAGTCAAGTTGTTTTCCAGCCAGCAGAGGAACTGCCACCGGGTGGCGCAATTGCGATGATCAAGGATGGTGCGCTGGAGGATCCGCATGTCGATGCCGTATTCGGACTCCATGTGTCGTCGGACATCGATGCCGGGGTGATTGCGGTGCACAAACCGGGACCGGGTTCGGCCGCTTCGGACCGATTCCGGATCCGGATTCAGGGCAAGGGTGGACACGCGGCGCGACCGCAGGCTGCTGTCGACTCGGTTCTAGTTGCGGCACATGTGATCACGGCGATGCAAACACTGGTTTCACGGGAGACTGATCCGACGAAGTCAGCTGTGGTGTCGACGACGGCGGTTATCGCGGGCGATGCCTTCAACGTGCTGCCGGATACGGCGGAATTGCGGGGAACGATTCGGACGCTCGATCCGGAGACGCGGGACCTGATGGAGCAGCGACTGATCGCACTGGTCGAGGGCGTGGCGGCGGCGTTTCGGGCGACGGCGACGGTTGAGTTCATCCGCGGGTACCCGGGCATCGTGAACGAGGCGCATGCGACCGAGATGGTGCGGCAGGCGGCGATCGCGGTGGTTGGCGAGGATCACGTGATGGAGGCGAAACTTGGCCTGGGTGGTGAGGATTTCGCCTATCTGAGCCTGGAACGTCCGGGCTGCTTCTTCCGGGCCGGTACGAAGAATGAATCGCGGGGCATTGTCTGGGGCCATCATCATCCGCGATTCGATGTCGAGGAAGAGGGATTCGCCGCCGGTATCGGAACGATGGTGCAAACGGCTTTGAACTATCTGAACGACTAGTACCAGCCGCCGGGCAGTGAATCGATGAGATTGGAGACCACGGTATCGTCGACGACGGTACCGTGGTTTTCGAGTGCGAGCAGCAAGGCACCGACCACCGGCTCGTGCCGGGCAAATGACAGGCTGAAGTCAGGTGCTGTTTGGCGCATCGCGCTGCCGATTGCGTCGGAGAGCACATTGGAGGCGTGACGGAAGACGCTGCCCCCAAGGACCAGCTCGAAATGCTGCTGGTCGATTCCGACTTTTCTGGCGGCCGCAGTGGCGTATTTGGCGAGCTCATGACCGTGGTCCTCGACGATATTTCTGGCAACGGGATCGCCACCGGCAGCGTGATCGAGCAGGAGTGAGGTCAGGAGAGCGACGTCGGGAAATTCCTCCTTGAACAATGCTGTCTGGCGATGCAGGAGAGATTCAACCGAGGCTTCGTCAAAGTAATCAAGTACGGCCCGAGTGAGCGAGGTCGACTCGACCACTCCGAGTTCGGCCTTGTAGACCGCGCGGAGTGTTGCGGACCCGAGGTTGTGAGCGCCACCGATCATTTGCCAGAAACTGTTGTGCCAAATGGTGCCGTCCTCACCACGAGCGGCACAAGCGGCGTGCGTGCCGCAGATGATGGCGACGCAGCGGCTGGACGGCATTCCGGCATACATGCCACCAATCGAATCGTTGACGACCGTGACTTTGCGACCAAGACCTTTTGCCCGCGCCGAGGCACGAAAGAGCATGAAATCCTCGGGCCAGTCGGCGCCGGACATGCTGAAGACGCTGGTCTCCAGGCTTTCGGCCGGGAGTCCTGCCTGATTCAGGGCGTCTTCGGGAGCCTGCATCGCATGGGCGAGGCCGATTTCGGGATCGCCTTCGTAGATGTTGCTGCCCATGGTTCGGGCGTGGCCGACAATCTTTCCGTCGGGCTGACAGATCAAAGCTTTCGTTTTCGAGGTTCCTCCATCCACGCCGAGGATATAGTTCATCTTCGTTCGATATCTCCCCAGGCTGCATTGTCGGCGAGGATAGTGACGTTCCCGGAGACTGACTGCAGTTGCGAAGCGGGCAGGAGATCCGACACTGGCCCGGTGATTGCATGGCGCAGCACCGTATTCTTGTGCGCACCAGACACGAGCAGGAGGATTTTCCGGGCGCCGAGAATCGTGGTCATCCCGGCTGTGAACGCCTGGCTCGGTACGATTTGAGAGTCATCCCAGTAGGGTTGATTGCTGATCAGGCTTTCTGGAGTCAGGTCGACGAGCCGGGTCGGAGCATCTGGTGCTGAGGGTGGTTCGTTGAAACCGAGATGGCCATTCGGGCCGAGTCCGAGGATTGCGAGATCGATTCCTCCAATCGAACCGACCTTCGTATCATATACGTCGACCGTTGCCCTGGGCATGGACTGTCCCATTTCGAATCTGACGACGTTCCCGCTGTCGATGACGAGTGGCTGGAGCAATTCCCGTTGCATCCAGTCGAAGAGCGATGGCGCGTTGCTGTTGTTTTCTGGGGACACATATTCGTCCAGCTGAACCGCTACGAGGCGGGAAGTATCGATGTGTTCGGAGGTGACGATCGCGCTCAGCTGGCGATAGCACTCGATCGGCGTGTTACCGGTCGCAATGAGCAGGCTGAGATTCGGTTTGGCCCGGATTGCGTCGGCAATGATCCGGGCCGCTGATTGACTCATGAGTTCGTGAGTCGGGTCGACGATGATGTCCATGGTGGAATTGCTTTCGGTGATCAGGCGAAGAGGCGCTCGGGTAACAGATGTCTCTGGGCGGCTGCAAGTTCGTTGAATACGTTTTCGGCCTTGTCGATCGTTTGCACCAGCGGATTGCTGATCAGAGCTCGGATCCCATCGGCCCGATTGCCGTGCCAGGCAGCGTCGGCGGCTAACGACTGGTATTCGGCGAGTTGTTGAATGAGCCCGCGGAGATGCGACGGAATTGGTGCCGAGGTGATGGTGGCGATTCCGTGGCGGTCGACGACCCCCTGGACCTCGACGACGATGTCGTCGCCGATTCCGGGGATGGTGCCATGGTTGACGAGGTTGACGGGATGCACTTCGCGGCGATCGTTGTACATCGCATCCATCACATCGATCGCGAGTTCGAGTTCGTGAATGCCACCGCGAGAACGCTGAGGATCGAGTGAAGGCGTTTCCATCGTGGCCTGTTCACGATAGTGCGACCAGTAGTCAGGTACCTGGGCGAGGATGTCCTGGGATCGGGTGGTTGGTTTGGCCCGCAGCTCGGCCAGTATTTCGTCGCGGAAATAGTAGTACTGGAAGTACTCGGCCGGAAGATGCCCCATGATCGAGGTGAGGGCGAGCAGACGCCGATCTTTGTGGTCAGTGGCCGGA
>JBBJOX010000188.1:3224-5771 GCA_037724245.1 Thermomicrobiales bacterium
TTCCGACTTGTCGCAGGATCGGTGAGCAGTTGAGCGGCTGCATGTTTCACCAACGGGATCATGTCGTCACCTGCGTAGAGGTGCCGGGTCGACCAGCAAGCGTGGTTGAGCCCGACCATCACCGCATCGACATTGTCTGGATCGAGACCAGCGGCGCGGGCAACGGCGCGCGGGAAAATAATCGGGCCTTCGCAGAGTGACACGATCTTCGTGGATGTATGACGGGTGATTGCCTGGGCAACGATATTCACGGGATTGGTGTAGTTGAAGATGGTCGCACCGGGGCAGACGTTCCCGATGTCGGCAACGATCGATTTCATTGCCTGGATCGAGCGGAGAGCCATGAAGAATCCGCCGGGCCCCTGCGTTTCCTGACCGATGATGCCGTGCTTGAGCGGGATGGATTCGTCGAGATGACGAGCCTCGAATCCGCCTGGACGGAAACTCGTCAACACGGCGTCACAATCGACGAGACCGTGCAGCTGATCGGTGGTCGTTGAGATGGTGATGTCGAGTCCGGCATTGGCGACGAGTTTGTCGGCAATTGTTTTGACAAGTTCAAGACGATTCTGGTCGAGATCGATAAGCACGATATGTGATCCGTCGAAGTTGACTCCCTGATGAATGATCGACGCCATCGTGCCAGGGGCGCGAGTACTACCACCTCCGATATAGGCGAGTTTGATTCGGGCCACGTGATTGCTCCTGGGTACGCTATCGAGTTCGTGGATCAGTCGTCGACATCATCGCCGGACTCGTCGCCGCCGTCATCATCTTCGACTTCGCCGGCGTCATCATCGTCGACAACTTCACCACCACTGCCAATTGAATCGGGCTCGGTTTCGTCACCGCTTCCACTGCCGCTGGAGTCAGAATCAGTTTCTCCGCCGCCTCCCCCGCCGGAGCCCGAGTTCGAGGTGTCCGTGTAGGTTGGATCGATGGAGGTTGGTGCCGACGGTGGGGATGTCGGTTCGGTCAGTGTTTCCTCGACTGGAGCCTCGATATCTGGATAGATGTGCAGCAGGGTAGCTTCGGAGCCGCCATTGTGCAGACTGAAGACACCGATGAAGGTTGTGCCGTCGTTGAGCGTGATCGTGGCTGAAGCCTGGCTGCCGGGCAGGATTGCGACATCGGAGATGCTCGATGTTTGCGTTGAGAAGAGCGAGAGCTGCTGGGCGACGCGGGCGCGGTCGAGCAGGCTGGTGTCGGGTGTGGCAAATGTGTCGATGACCATGGTTCTGAGATCGGTTTCCGAGATCTCCATCAGACAGGTGGCGAATGTTTCAAATGCTAGATCGATGGCTGCGGTTTGGGTTGACGTAGCCGGGAAGCTGCCACGCAGTTCCGGTGGAAGTTCGGTCAGCGCAAGTGTCGAGGTGACAGCAACGAGCAGATCCGGCATATCGGCGCATCGATCTGATTCGGATGTCGCGTCGGCAGCAATAGCCGAATTGCTGGTATCTGAATCTGAAGTGGCCGAGGGTGTCGCTTCGTCGGTTGGGTCGGTCGTAGGAGGTGGTGTACTGGTTGGTGTTGGAGGTTCGGATGTTGCCGAAGCTGCCACCGTCTCGGTGGGTGCCGGTTCCGGGGTTTCAGTGGGTGGCGCTGGTTCCTCGGTTGGTGTCGCGGTGGCGGTGGCTGTCGATTCCGGCGAAACATCGACGAGGTTGGACGTGGTTGCAGCCAGCTCGAAGGTCGGTGTCGAATCGGGTGTTTCACCACCGCGAATCTGAATTGCCCAGATCAGGGCAGTTCCGACGAGGAGAACGATTGCGGCGACCGCGACAACTTCGAGGATGCGTCCGAAACGGTTCGGTGCCGACGCGGTTGGAGTCTCGAGCGGACGACCCTGGGTTAGACCAGCGCGATGCTGACCGCTGCGATAGGCGCCCTCTCGCTGAAGTTGTTGTTGCAGCTGAGCCCTGAACCCGGGATCCGGAGCTTCCGGCGTGTCCATTGAATGCAACCGGTTGATCGTCTCGTCGGACGAAGGCCGTTGCTTCCGGGCAGCGCGCGGGGTCTGGACGTGATCGTCCCATTGCTGGTTGAGACGCGAGGCGTCGTTACGCTCAGACATCGGCGCCCCCCTGAGCTTGTTCGAGGGCGGAGCGCATGCGCTGAACAGCGCGGAACTGGGTGGTGTTTACCCAGGATCGCGACTTTCCGAGGACATCCTGAATCTCCGGCCCGGTCAGGTCGGCGAGTCTGAGTTCGACAACGCGGAGCTGGTCTGGAGTCAGGTACGTCAGCAGTTGCTGAAGCATTTCCTGATTTTCCTTGAGGATAAAGGTGTCTTCGGGGCCCGGATCGTCATTTGCGATATCCCAGTTTTGTTCAAGTGGTTGATGCATTGCTTTGGAAGTAGATCGGTACTGGTCGGTGATGACGTTGTGGGCAATAGTGAAAATCCAGGAGCGGAGTGTGGCTTTAGGTTGAAAGCGTGAAATGGCCGCCAACGCCCTGGAAAAGATGAGACTGGTTGCGTCCTCGGCAGTTTCGCGGTTCCCAAGTCGGCGATAGCAGTATCCATAGACCCCATCGACATAC
>JBBJOX010000189.1:0-5680 GCA_037724245.1 Thermomicrobiales bacterium
CTCCCAGGGCGATTGTGAGTCCGCAGTCGACGCCATCCGCGAAACTGTCGCCGAACGCCGCTGAGTCACCGTTCGATCCACATCCATCGGATACATCAAAAAACGGGGCGGCTGATTCGAATCAGCCGCCCCGTTTCGTTTCTGGAATCTGGAATCTGGAATCTGGAATCTGGAACAGTTGTCGGTGAATGTGCTTGTCAGGTAACAAAATTTTCTGGTCTATATGGTAGGCGCAGAGCTGGTCTCTGCCGTGACATCCAGCTCGCACATTCAAGTCGCAGACAAGCTGATGACCCTACGAGATGGTGTTGGTTCCAACCACCGTCCTAGTGAAGTTCCTCGTTAATTCGGGGTTCGCCGCGACGAAGGCTCTCGGGTGGCAAGTTCCAGCCGAAGTGCTCGGTTTCGTCACCCTTGATCGCGAGGAACGCGATCTTCGTTTCAGGATATACAGAGAGGACAGCCTCGAACGGAACCCAGAGTTCCTTGCTGGCTCCGAACAATCCGGTTGCGTAGAAAAATCCTGCGAACTGCTTGCCGTAGTCATTGCCACCCGGAAGCACGCCGAGGACTTTCGCCAAGGCTCCGCTTTGCGCATAAAGGGTGAATCCCGGCTGGATATCGTCGATACCGCCAAGTTGACCCTGGCGAAGCTGCTCATCGAGCGGCGGTCGCAGTGGATCGAAAAAGGCACGGTCGCCACCAACCAGCACCGGCTTGTTGAGCATGGGCATTGCGCTCTGCGGTCGGGATGCCAGAAACCCGAACCCGAAGATGATCAAGGCCATGGCTCCCACTGCCATCCACAACTCGGGCCGGTCCAGCCGATCCTTGGTCGTCCCTTCGGTGACCACCGACAGCAGAAGCTCCCCCACCGTAATGATGACAGCGATCAACACGGCAATCACCACGATCGGGATGACAAACGGGTCAATGAGTTTTTGCTTGATCCGGTCCGACATGCGTTCCTCGTTTACCTAACCCAACGTTCCTCAGCAAGTTTCGCGTTCAACCAGCGAAATGTCCACCGCCAATACCCATTGACTGCGGCAGTTCGACCGTTTCAGGCCAGAGTCGGGTCGTCATCCGGTTGCACCACGATCACTCGATTCGCTGGCGATACGCGCTCGTTCACGTTCCACTCAGCGTGGCGAAGTTCTTCCCGCCGGCGTCGCATCCTGCGCAATCGTTTCCAGTACATGGTCGGCCCGGCAATGGCCGCTACGGGAATCAGGAACCAGAACCACGTCGTCGCCAGAATGATCGCCTGCGCCTCATGGGTTCCCCGGGCCGCGAAAAAGATCACTGCCACCGTTGCGATCTTGAACGCGAACAGCGTCCAGACAAAGACCCAGATCGCCGCCCTGGAATCCGACTCGGTTTTGCGTTCCTGTTCGAGGATTGCCAACCTGCGGGTGCCCCGGGTATCCGGTGCTATCGGTGCCGCCATTGATCGGCTCCTGTCTGGTTCGGAATCAGCGCTGGGCGCTGCTCCCGCTACTGACAATGCGAGCGGCCTCGATGCGCCGCTTCCTGAGTCTTTCCTGATCGCCGCGTTCCTCGGCCGAAGCCCAGGCAATGAAAATGATCGAGATCAGAACCAGGTACAACACGTTGGTCCCAACCCACATCGATAGCCCTGCGATCTCCTGATCGACCTTCAGACCAAGTCCGAACGGGCGCTGCGTTGCATCTTCGTAATGCGTGTAGAGAATCGTTTCGGAATACGTGATGAAGGCTCCTACAATACCTCCAGGAATGGTTTGTAGGAAGAGATAGAGGCATTTCACCGGTGCCGACAGGGCGGGCAGTTCCGGCACCTTGCTCATGATCGGCCACCACAACCAGAAACCGGAGAGAATGAAAAACTGGTGCTGCAGGGTATGTAGAAGCTCGTTGTCCAGTGCTCCGTTGTAGAGCACCGGCACGTGCCAGACAATGATGATCAGCGTCGAACCAAGGAATGCGACCACCGGCCGCGTAATAATTTTGGCAAGCTGGAACGACCACGATCGATCGATGATGGGACGATAGACCCAGGCCGGAATACCCGCCAGCCAGCAGGGAACGGTCACCAGCATCAGAATCAGATGCTGATTCATGTGGGCACTGACGAAGAAGTAGTGCGACCAGTCGTCCAGTGGAGGGCCGAGCGCGATCAGCGCCGAAACCGTACCCAGCAGGAAGAGCAGGATTTCGCGCCGGGAAATCGGCCGCTGCTCCACTCCGGGACGACGCCGGTTCAACGGTCCGACCCATGCCAGATACAGCCCGGTCACCACGAAAAGATAGGCGGCTATTTTGGGATCGAGAACCCAGTGCGTATAGAGACCACCCGTCGGTTCAGGCCCGCCGAGGTGAAGTAACGGGATCGGTGGCAGGGTGAATGACATTGCAGTGTCCGATGACGATCCGGGGGGGAATCAGGAAAGAAGGTTCATCACCGGCTGAAAGATCGAGTATTCAGTGACCTTGTGCCAGTGCATGGCAGCAAACACGACGAGGAAAACCGAGAGTGCGAGCGCAAGTCCACTGACGAAGATCCACATCAATCGACGATCGTCGAATTTCAGGTGCATGAAATACCCGACGACAACCACGAACTTGAATCCGGACATGATCAGCAGCGCCGGAACGAGAATCATCTCGAGCGCCTCGATGTAATAGATAACGACTTCGGCTGCGGTCACGATTGAGAGGATGATCGCGATCTTGATGTAGTCGCGTTCGGTGGGGTGCGCATGGCCGCCGCCCTCGGCATGTCCGCTGTTTGCTGGTGTGTGCGCCGTACCGTGACTGCTAGCCATGTAGGAACCTCCTCAGGTTTGGGACGGGATCAGAAGATCCGCATCACGGTCGAACTGGCAAAGGACAGGATGCGAAGCGCATGTTCCTCACCCTCGCTCACCTTTTCCTCGTACGGAATCAGGTAGACGAGCGTGAAAATGATGATCCAGACAATGTCGACGAAGTGCCAGTAGAGTCCCGCGATTTCGAGATCGAGACTGTCTTCCTTTTTGAGACCACCGCGCAGCGAAACAAACAGCAGCGTTGCCAGCCAGAGTACTCCGATAAACACGTGGAAACCGTGAAAGCCTGTCAGCGTAAAGAAGGTAGCGCCGTACATGTTGGTCGAGAGGGACAGACCCTCGTGATAAAACTCGGTGAACTCGAACCACTGACCGCCGAGGAAAATCGTTCCCAGCAGCGTTGTACCAGCCAGCCAGATACGTGATCCGCGGAGATCGCTGCGCTGCAATGCAGCCAGCGCCAGTACCATCGTCAGCGAACTCATCAGCAACACGAAGGCGCTGACCGAGGTGTATGGAATATCGATCAGCTCATGCGGGAACGGGCCGACTCCAACTTCCTCCGAACGACCTCGATAGATCATGTACGTCGCGATCAGCGATCCGAAGAACATGCAGTCCGAGGCCAAAAACAGCCACATCAGCAGTTTCTTGTGATCGATCCCCGTACTCGTGGGTGGATGGTCGTCCGTACCATGCCCATGATCATGGTCGATGCCATGTGTTTCTGTTGATTCCAGAACCTGTGCCATGTTCGATCTTCGCTCCCCGATTCAACGATCGGAATAAGGTTCCTGTGTCGTTGAAAGGTCCAACATCGTGCGCCGCATATCAGCAGCGACGCAACTACCCGGCCGGTTCGAAACACCAGCCGTAAATACCACCGAGGAACGTCACCCCGCCGAGCGCTGTCACCATCGGTACGCCGAGTGCCGAGATGTGAATGACCGGGTTGTCCACGATCAGGCCGAAGCAAACCAGGAAGAGTCCCAGAGCCGCGATGATCGGGTAGTACGACGGATTCGGCAGATGCACCCCGTGGTTCTCGATGTAGTTCGCGTACTGGGGCGATGTCCACTCGTCCTTCGTATCGCTCGGGCTGTCGACATGGCCGACCTGTTTTCCGGCGAACGTGACCTGGATTTCTTCCTCGTCCTCAGCATCGTGCGCCAAACCGTACTTCTCGACCCAGAGCGGATCCCGATGCTCGATAACCGGCACGTCCTTGAAGTTGTAAACCGGCGGTGGTGAGCTCATCGACCATTCGAGTGTCGCTGCATCCCACGGATTTGGCCCCGCGATCCTGCCCTTCTTCAAACTTAATCCGACGTTGAAGAGGAAGAGCACAATCGACGCCGCGAGCGCATACGCCCCGATCGACACGATGACATTCCAGAACCACCAGCCACTATCCTCACCATAGGAGTAGTAGCGGCGAGGCATACCTTCGAGCCCCAGGAAGTGCATCGGGAAAAAGGTGATGTTGAAACCGATGAAGGTCGTCCAGAAATTCCACTTGCCGATTTTTTCGTTCATCATGCGGCCGGTGAACTTCGGGAACCAATAGTAGATGGCCGCCAGCAAACCAAAGATCGAGCCACCGAACAGCACGTAATGGAAGTGGGCAACCACGAAGTAACTATCGTTGTGCTGACCATCGATCGGAGGCGATGCGTGCATCACGCCGGAGAGTCCACCGATCGTGAACTGTGACACGAGACCGACAGCGAACAGCATCGGCGTTGTAAATCGCAACTGACCCAGCCACATCGTGCCGATCCAGTTGAAGATCTTCACACCGGTCGGTAACGCAATGATCATCGTGGTGGCGGCGAAGGCGGAGTTGGCTGTTGGGCCAAGACCAGTCGTGAACATGTGATGGGCCCAGACGCCGAAGCCCAGGAACGCGATGGCCGCCGTGGCGTAGACCATGACCGAGTAACCGAAGAGCGGCTTGCGGGAGAATGTCGGAATAATCTCGGAAATGATGCCGAATGCGGGCAGGACCAGGATATAGACCTCGGGATGCCCGAAGACCCAGAAGAGATGTTGCCAGAGTAGCGGATCACCGCCTGCTGCCGGCGCGTAAAAACCCGTCCCCGCGAAGCGATCCATCGTCAGCAGGAAGAGCGCAACCGTAATTGCCGGAAATGCGAGCACGATCAGGATCGAAACAATCAGCGTCGTCCACGTGAAGATCGGCATTCGCATCAGGGTCACGCCTGGTGCACGCATATTGAGGATCGTCACGATGAAGTTCAGGGAACCGGCGACCGAGGAGACACCAAGAATCTGCAGTCCCAGCATCCAGAAGTCGACCGACCGAGTTGGATTCCACGCCAGTTCGGTCAGCGGCGCGTATCCGTACCAGCCCTGATTCGGAGCTTCTCCGAAGAAGAAACTGATATTGAGCAAGATGCCACCGAAGATGAACACCCAGAAACTGAACGCGTTCAGCCGCGGAAAGGCAACATCGCGAGCGCCGATCTGGAGCGGCATGATGTAATTGAAGAACGCGACTGATAACGGCATGATCGCGAGAAAGATCATGGTCGTGCCGTGCATCGTGAAGAGTTCGTTGTACGTCGATTCGCTGACGAGGTTATTTTCCGGGCGGATCAGCTGCGTCCGGATGATCAGCGCCTCGAGCCCCCCGATCAGGAAGAAGGCGAAGGCGGCGATACCGTACATCAGGCCGATTCGCTTGTGATCGACCGTCGTGATCCAGCTCCAGACGCCGGTTTCCGATCTCGGCCTGACTCGTGGAATAGCCTGCGTTTGGTGCTGGGCTATCGATGCCATGTCTTGCTCCTGCCTGCCCGAAAGCCTTATACAAACGATGTTCGTGCACGATAACTGGGCATCACGAC
>JBBJOX010000190.1:0-5679 GCA_037724245.1 Thermomicrobiales bacterium
CACCTTGTCAGGATCTGTGCTGACACTTTCCATCGTCAGGAGTTCGACGAGTTCTTCCAGATGTGCCGATTCCTGAGGTTGTAGTGTGGCTTTGATTTCTGCCATGGACATGAACGTATTCCTGCTCCTCGTGAAGCTAACGAACGATATTCCGATATTGTATGCAGCCCCAATCACTTGGCCATATGGGCAAAGCAATACTGCATTGGCCAGGCATTGTTGTTGCGGTTCACAACACATCGATCAACTGCCAGTGTACGAACCCCTTGACAGCCCCAACGTTGTCGCATATAGTGTACGTACAGTCCTGATGAGTTCAGGCAGTTGAGACTCTCACCAATTTACTCCAGTGTTGAGGAACACATTGCGGGGTTGTTCCTCAACAACGGAGTACGTCTGGGGTCTACGTTCAGAACCGATCACGTTGCGGGGCGGCGATCGGCAATGATGTTGACCACGAAGTTCTCACTGCTGTCCTGACTCTGAGGGACTGTTTTTTTGTGCCCACCAATGCTTCCATATCTCTTCACCTCAGGTCTTCCCTGTGCGAAACTCCGACACCGAATACCAACAACGTCGCGAGCGCAGCAGGAGATGACATCCCCATGTCCAACCAATTCAGTCTTGTCGTGACCTCGGATCGCTATGGAAGTGGCAGTTCGCCGCTCGATACCGAGCGCCAGATCATCGACGAGTTTCCAGATATCGATGTCAAAATTCATGGCTCGACTGCCAGCCTGGAAGCTGAATTGATCGATGTTGGACAGAACGCCGACGGACTCATGTGCAGCACCCGCGAAGTGATTTCGCGTACCGTGCTCACCCAGTCACCACGCATCAAGGTTATTGCCATCTATGGTGTTGGACTCAACAACGTCGATCTCGATGCCGCGGCCGATCTCGGCGTCGTGGTCACCCACTACCCCCAGTACTGCACAGCGGAGGTTTCCGATCACGCCCTGTCCCTGATTCTCGGGATGAACCGACGCGTCTTCGCGCAGAATGAAGCGCTCAAACAGGGCGAATGGGTTCGACACCGTGCCCAAACCGGTGACATTCTCAAGGCAGCGGTCAAACCGTTGCGAGAATCGACACTCGGCATCATTGGCCTGGGTCGAATCGGTCAGGCATCGGCCGCCAAGGCAAAGGCGTTCGGACTTCGCCTGATCGCGGCCGACCCAGTGCCAGATCACGCCGCGTTCGAGCGACTCGGTGTGGAGCTCGTCCCCCTCGATCAGTTGCTGGAGGAGTCGGATCTGATCACCATTCATTGCCCGTTGTTGCCATCGACCCGAAAATTGATCGATGCTGCAGCCCTGACCCGCACCAAATCGGACGTCGTGATCGTCAACACCGCGCGTGGCCCGATCATCGATCTCGATGCTCTCGTTGCCGAACTGCAGGCAAATCCCTCGAAACGGGCAGCGCTGGATGTCACCGATCCGGAACCATTGCCACTCGAGCATCCGCTCTACTCGATGGACAACGTTGTGCTGACACCGCATTCGGCCTACTACTCCGAGCGTTCGGTAGAAATCGTTCGGCGTGAAACCCTGGTCGATGCGATCGCCGTCCTTCGCGGCATCAGACCACGAACCGTCGCCAACCCGGCAGTGCTCAACAAGGTATCGCTCCGGGACTGGCCCGCCTGAGGCATTCCGCTGAAGTGACTGTTCTACAATGACGTCATTGTCACGGTCGCCTTTCGACCGTGTTGTCGTGCGCTCGTCGGGTCGATCGAAACATCCATGGTGCGAGAAGCGGATACTCAGGCAGAAACAGGAACAGAAGGAGACCGCCCGGCAGTCGCAATGACTATTGCGACCGATCCGGCAGCGGCTGAAGATGAGCGCCTGATCCAGCTGGCGCAATCCGGCAATCTGGATGCGTTCAACGATCTGGTCGAGCGGCATCAACGCGCCGTTTTCAATGTCTGTTTGCGGCTATTGCGCGATTCCGGCCACGCCGAGGACGCCGCGCAGGATACCTTCATCCGTGCCTGGAGTGCCCTGCAAAGTTTCCGTGGCGGTCTGGTTCGACCCTGGCTGCTGCGAATTGCTACGAACCGCGCCTACGACATGCTTCGCTCCAGGGCACGCCGACCGGCCACGTCACTCGATGCGGAACTGTTCGAAAGCGAGCCCGAGTGGACGCCGCAATCGATTCAGGAACATCCCGAGGCATTCGCGGCCCGAACCGAACTCAGCATTCATCTCGAACGCGCTTTGGCTATGTTGCCGGATGATCAACGCGTTGCGATCGTATTGTCAGATGTTCAGGGGTATGGCTACGAGGAAATCTCGCAAATAACCGGGGTCGCAGTTGGCACGGTGAAATCGCGTATCAGCCGAGGTCGTTCGCGATTACGCGAGGCACTGCACGAAAATGCCGACCAGCGGGAACTTTTCGAGCGGTTTGTACGTCTAAACCAACAGAACACGAACGAATCGTGAAGCTCTGGCTGGGCCTTCACGAGTTGACTCGGGCGTGGCCACGTGGGTGTCCTGACTTCACAGAAGGTCACCGCATTACAAAATTCCTGAAAGCCAATCTGCATGGGACCATTGCTACCACTTCCACCTGAAGACATGACCGCGTACATCGATGGCGAACTTTCCGAACAGGAGCGGGCCGATATCGATGCGATGCTCGATTCCGATGAAGCATTACGGCAGGAAGCTGACGAACTTCGGAGCCTCGTTTCGCTGCTCGGCGGACTCTCCCAGTACGAACCGCCGCGGTCGCTGAAACTCAGCCCGGATCAGCTGCGCGATGCCGCGCCCCGAACCACCGTCGTCCGATTCGTGCCAGCCTTGCGGTCTCTTTCCCTCGCAGCAGTCGCCGCCTTTGTTCTGGTGACGTCGTTCGCCGTTTACGATCGGCTCGAATCGACCGATTCACCTTCGAATTTTGGAGATTCCGACGTTGCCGAAACCACCGAGCCAGACAATGCGTCTTTAGATACAACTGGAGATCAACCCGCTGACAACGGTGGACTGGTCGATCGCGGGGAGTCCGCTGCCAGCAATGCGATTCAACCGGAAGCGCCGAGTTCTTCCGGAGCTGACGCCGCCGCGCCGGACGAAAGCGGCATTGCTCAGGCAGATGCCACGCCGACAGCCACCGATGCTGCTCCCGATGATTCGCCGGCACCAATCGCGAGTGCCGACGATTCGGACGATGGCAGCAACAACAGATGGTTCATTTCCAGCGCAGTTCTCGGCGTCCTGTCGCTCGCGCTGATCGGATTCTGGATGTATCTCGGTAAAACGGGTCGCGCCAGAACCTGAGCCACCGGGGCAATACGCCGAAACCCGGGACCACAGAGTTCGCTTTTTACAAAGGAGTTCGATTCATGGAGCGAGAACAACGTCGTTTCTCACCGCATCGTGCCGTCCGCAAGATTCACGTGCAGCTGGCACTTGTGCTTGGTGTCATCCTGGCGCTAATCGCCACGCCGATGGTTCTGGCGCAAACACCAGTCAATTCGGATGGCACCGAGGTCATCCGTACGATCTCCGTTTCCGGTACCGGGATTGTCAGTGTCGAGCCGGACACGGCAGATGTCACCTTTGCCGTTCAATCCGACAACGTATCGCTCAAGGATGCGCAGGCGGATTCGACGACCCGGCTTCAGGGCATCACTGATGCACTGATTGCCGGCGGTGTCGCCGAGGAAGATGTGGTGACATCGAGTTACTACGTCACCGTCATGAATGAATATGACGATGACGGGAATTTCGAGCGCATCAACGGTTACCGCGTCGATGCCCAGATTACGGCAACTGTCCGTGATATAGACGCACTCGGCGGATTGCTCGATACGGTGGTAACGGCTGGTGCCAATGGCATCTACGGCATGTACTTCTACGTCAGCGATCCTGGTCCTGCTGCCACCCAGGCGCGAGCCTCGGCAATGACCGATGCCCGAACCAAGGCCGACGAACTTGCGGAGTTGGCAGGCGTCAACATCATCGGCGTTGTCTCGATCAGCGAATCATGGGCACCATTGCCCGAGGCGCAACGCTTCGATATCGACCAGGGAGGCGCAGCCGATTCGATGAGTGCCGAAGCACTGCCGGTTCCGATCAGCCCCGGCTCAACTGACCTCTCAGTCGAAATCCAGGTCATCTTCGAGATCGAGCAGATCAACGGCTAACATGTCGCACAGTTCGACAGGAAGGGTGGATGCCGCTGGCATCCACCCCTCTTCGCGTTTCCGGTTACTGGTCCGAAACCGAATCAACCAATTGAACAAACTCCTCGATGTCCTCACGAATGACATCGAGACTCCCGGTCCAGAAAGCTTCGCTCTGAATGTCGAAGCCAAACCGGGCTGCCAGCGTCGCGGCATCCGCCTCGCCAGTCGAGGCCAGCAGTTCATCGTAACTGGCCCGGAACGCATCAGGATCTTTCTCATATTGCGCGTACAATCCCAGTCCAAAAAGCAGACCGAACATGTACGGGTAGTTGTAGTAGGCGTCCGTGACCGAATAGTAGTGACCCTTGACTGCCCACATATACGGATGCAGCGCTTCGGCATCGATGCCATCGCCGTAGGTATCCCGTTGAGCCTGAACCATCAGCTCGCCGAATTCCTTGGCGGAGAGTTCCTGCCGCTTCCGCCGTTCGAACACGGCCTGCTCGAACAGGAAGCGGCTGCTGATATCGACCACTGTCTGCGCCGCGTCCTGAATCCCGACTTCGAGGATGCTCAGCACTTCCTCCGGCGAGCCTTTGGCGATCGCGGCCTTGCGCAGAATCGTCTCGCAGAATGTACTGGCCGTTTCGGCCAGCGTCATTGGCGTCTCGTTTTTTTGGAGCACCGGACGTTCGGCGATAGCGAGATTGTGATAGGCATGACCAAGTTCGTGCGCCAGTGTACTGACGCCATCGTAGGCCGGTGTGAAATTCATCAGAACGCGCGATGCATCATGCCCTACCGGATAGCAGAATGCTCCGCCGACCTTGCCAGGGCGAGGTCCTGCATCGATCCACTTCTCGGACAGCGATCGTTCGGCAAGTCCGCGCATGCGAGGTGAGAACGTCCCGTACTGGGTCAGCAGGAATTCGACCGATTCGTTCCAATTCCAGGTGGTTTCGGCTGTTGAAACAGGTGCGAAGAGATCGTACCAGGCAAGGCTATCGATTCCGAGCGCTCTGGCCTTCGCCTTGAAATATCGTCGGAAGTCCGGATAGGCCTTGCGCGCGGCGCTGAACATGGCATCGAGGGTTCGACGATCGATGTTGTTCTGAAACAGCGCCTGATCGAGCACTTCTTTCCAGCCACGGCGCTCTGCCAGCGTCGTATGTTCGCCCTTCACCCCGTTCAGTGAGGCGGCAATCGGCGTCGACCATTGCTGCCAGGCAGCGAGCTCTGCCTCGTATGCGCGACGACGAACATCCCGGTCCGGATCCATCGCCAGATTGCGAATCTCGCTCATCGGCAACGATTCTACGTTACCCGGTTCTCGTTCGAATGGAACCTCGATCTGCGAGGTCAGATCGTCATGCAAGCGGCTCCAGGCCAAACCTCCCGAAAGCGTCAGTTCGGCCGCGATGTCTTCCTGGGCAGGTTCCATCAGGTGCTGCGCCGAGACTTTTGCCTTGCGCAAGAACATCGCATGATCCTGGCAGATCTGCGACGCCGAAATGCAGGATTCGACATCGAGCGTTCCC
>JBBJOX010000191.1:0-5664 GCA_037724245.1 Thermomicrobiales bacterium
GTCGCATCACCATGCCGATCACGTTGGCGGGCTGCCGGGGCTGCTGCATTCCCTTGCCAATTCCGGGCATACGGATCGGCTCGATATCTATGGCCCACCCGGCACCGGAGATATGGTTTCGGCGTTGCGATACATCGCACGCGATCTGCCCTACGAGGTTCGCGTGATCGACGTCGAGGGTGGCACATCGGTGCTCCTTGCCAATGGACTTGCCGCATCGACTGTCTGGGCCGAGCATCGAGTGCCTTGCCTCGCCTGGAGGTTCGATTTGCCCCGGGCACCGGCGTTCGATGCGCGCGCGGCAGTCGACTTTGGGATACCCCGAGATCGCTGGTCGGAGTTGCAACGTGGAGATTCGGTCGTGATTGGCGATGTCACGTACGTGCCGGAGCAGGTGCTGAAAACGCAACGCGCTGGTCTCTCGTTCGGACTCGCGACCGATACGCGACCCACCACCGCAATCGCCGAACTCATGCAGGATGTTGATCTCCTGATTTCGGAAGCGACGTACGCCGAGGATTCGAGGCAGGAACTCGCGGCAGCCAATGGGCACATGACGTTCAGAGAAGCGGCGCGAATGGCGAAGGAGAGCAATGCGAAGCATCTCTGGCTGACCCACTTCTCGGCACGCATCACCGATCCGCAGGAACACCGCGATCTCGCCGCCTCGATCTTCCCGAACGTGTCGATTGGACAGGCAGGACTGACCGGAACGCTCCGGTTCGAAACTGGTTACGAGCCTGTTTCAGAAGGGTGATCGGTCGTCGCAGTTCTTGTGCCTGACCGAGGTTTGCGTTCGAGAAGTGGCGGTCAGGGATCCTTCGCAGGCTCTGGCGCAGATCCTGCAGGTGGACGTGTTTGCCGTCGTGAATGTTTCCGCAGCGTCGTGCTCTGCTCCTACTGATGTCAGAGGCGAAAGAGTGGGGACAGTTCCTTAAGCAGGAGATCGATTTCGCGGTGATTCTCCCGATCGAGATACCCAGCTCCGGCAACCCGTGTTTTCGCTGAGGCGATGATGCCGCGGCGGACGAGGATTTCCTTGTAGATCGAGAAGCCGTACATCGCTTCGTAGTTGAGCAGTGGCAGCAGCCAGGTGTGGTGTTCCCGTGCGCGAGTGTGATCTCCTCGTTCCAGCGCATCCCAGATCATGACATGGACATCGGTCACTTCGCAGGCGGGCATCGATCCTGTCGCCCCACGCCGAAACTCCTCAAGCATATAGCGACCGGCCATCCCGCCCATCAATCCGGATACCGCATCACCTGCCGATTCGAGGAGCGCCGTCATCACCTGCGGTGCGGTCGCGGTTTCCTCCTTGATGTGACGCACTCCCGGAATGTCCCGAAGCATCCTCGCCAGAAGATCGACCGGCATCGGTGTGCCGATCGGACCGACGTAATCCTGAATCCAGACCGGAAGCGGATCGGCAGCTCGGGCCACTGCCTCGTAAAAGTCGAATATTTCCGAAATCGGCGGGTTCCTGACGTACGGTGGCATCGCGATCACGGCGTCGGCTCCGGCATCCCGCGCCTGCTGGGTAAAAAGTACCGACGCTTCTGTCGAGACACCGGAGACGCCGATCACAACGGGAATTCGCTGCGCAATGTGAGCAACCGTGATCTCCGTAACGTTCTGCCGTTCGGCATCAGTCAGCACGATCGCCTCGCTGGCATTGACCGGCATCACAACGCCGTGCCCTCCCGCCGCGACGACGAAGTCAAGGCACTTCGCGAGAGACTTCTCATCGATTTGGCCGGTGTCGAGAAACGGCGTCGGAGGGATAGCGTATATGCCTCGCGGTATCGGCGGAATCTGGTCAGTCATTCCGAGGTTCTCCATTCCAGAATCGCGTGGTCCGCTGCGCGCCGGTGACGTGTGAAGCGAGATCCGAAAACGGGGGATGTTCCGGATGATCAGCCGCTATCCATCGTTGATCACGTTGCCTGTTTCAAGGGATCGTAGCAGCCGCTGGTGAAGGTGCAAACAAGTTACGATGGCCGGTTCATTCAGAAACGATGCCCAGCCTCGATGCTTGACGCTCACCTTGTGCGCATTTACTCTCCACCCCAGCCGAAACACCACAGACATCGTTATTCCCGCCAGACAGGAGTACGACTTGAGCAAGACAGACTGGTTCGTTGCCGATCGATTCGGCATGTTCATTCACTGGGGGCTTTATTCTGTGCCGGGTCGCCACGAGTGGGTCAAGAGTCGCGAACAGATCCAGGATGCCGATTACGACAGGTATCTGCCGATCTTCGATCCGGATCTCTATGACCCAACTTCGTGGGCGCGCGATGCCAAAGCCGCCGGGATGAAGTACGCCGTGATCACAACCAAGCATCACGAAGGCTTTGCCCTCTGGGATTCGAAACTCACCGATTACAAGGCAACGAATACGCCGGCTGGTCGCGATCTGATTCGCGAATGGGTCGATGCGTTCCGTGGCGAAGGACTCAAGGTCGGGTTCTATCACAGCGTGATCGACTGGCATCATCCCGACTACACCATCGATTCAGTGCACCCGCGCCGCGAGGACAACTGGGACGAGTTCAACAAGGGCCGCGATATTGGCAAGTACGCGGAGTATCTGCACGGTCAGGTGCGGGAACTGCTGACCGACTACGGAAAAATCGACATCATCTGGTTCGATTTCACGCCGAAGGAAAAGTCGCATGCAGATTGGCAATCCGAGAAGCTCGTCGCTCTGGTCCACGAACTGCAGCCGGACATTCTGATCAACGATCGGCTCGATTTCCCCGAATCCGCCGACTTCGTGACGCCCGAGCAGTATCAGCCGAAGGAGTGGCCGACCCGGGATGGCAAGCGCGTGATCTGGGAAGCGTGCCAGACGCTGAACGGCAGCTGGGGATACGATCGCGATAACCTGACCTGGAAATCACCGGAGATTCTGGTTCAGCTCCTGATCGATTCCGTATCCAAGGGCGGCAACGTGTTGCTCAATGTCGGTCCGACGGCCAGAGGGGAGTTCGATCCTCTGGCTCGCGAAACGCTGGCCGAACTTGGTGAGTGGACGCGTGTCCATGGCCGATCGATTTACGCAGCAACTGCGTCCGGATTTGAGGCACCGATCGACTGTCGATTCACGCAGCAGGGCAACCGACTTTACCTGCACATCTTCAACTGGCCAATGCGGCACATTCACCTGAAGGACTTTGCGGGAAAAATCAGCTACGCCCAGCTCCTGCACGATGGCTCGGAAGTGCTTTACAAGGAGAGCGATCCTTCGGTTAAGGCTCAGAACACCACGGTGGGAGGAGAAGCCGGTTTGCTGACGCTGGAACTGCCAATCGTGCGACCAGATGTCCTGATACCAGTGGTGGAGCTGTTCTTGAAGTGATGGTAAAACCTCTGACATTCTGGCCAGAGAGGTTATCGACGCGGCGGGTGCCCATGAAGAACTCCGCTACGGATAATATTGACACCATCAATTCTGGTAAGGGATGGGTCCACGGTTGTCGACACTCATCTCGACATTTTCGATCTACAGTCGACATGTGGGTAACGATTGTTGGTCAGGTGCTGTCGCGGCGGAGGATTCGAACATCGTCCTGATTGAAGACCTCGGTCCAGCCTGGCCCAGGCCATTCCGCGTTTCCGGCGTTGTCAAACGGACCGGGTGAGCAGCGGCTATCCGTGTCCTGGGCAGATTGGGTCCCATTGACTTCAACATCGCCGATGTAGAGCAGTGATACGTTGTACTCATCGAGCAGCGTTGGATTCAGGGTTTCGAACAGATCCTGAACAGCCGTGTTCCGATCGACCAATTCCTGCGGGTACTCCGGATCGCCGAGATGCCACTGGATCTCGTGGCCGTCCCAACCAATGATTGTTGGTACTCCCGATCCGGCCGATGGTCGACCGAGGGCATCGACCCAGTCGCAACCACCGGCGGCCAGCATCACATCGGTGGTCTCGGCGTTGTGCCACAACCAGTCGATTGCGGCATAGGCGCCGGGATCTGTTGCTTCGAGGTAGGCGAGGCCATCGAGACCGACCCATTCCCGTTCCGGATTACGCCACTCCAGCCATTGATGTCCGGCCACCACCGGAAAGACAGCTCCGAGGGCGAGGATTCCGGCAGCGCCGATGCCGACGATAACGCGCATCGTCGCTGCTGAACGAAACGCCTGAATCAGTGAAATGACCGCGAAGGCTGAGGCGAGCCCGGTCAGCAGCCAGATCTGGTAGTAGAGCTTGAAGACGGTGTTCATCCGGTTGTTGAATATATCGATCAGGAAGAAGAATTCCGGCACCAGTGTCAGCGCGAAGCCGAGACCGAAGAGTCCCAGCGAGATGTTCGGCAGCGAGATCGATCGGTCGCGTTCGAAGAGCAGCAGGATCGCGACGACCGGTAGTCCTGCAGCGATCAGCACGGGAGCAGGGGTAATGAGACCACCGATCAGGAAAACCGCTCCGCCCAGAATGATCATTTTCTGGACGCCAGCGTCGTACGCCTGTTCGCGGCGCCGGTAGAACTCAACGGCTATCAGCGCAATCGCAATCACCCAGATGAAGCCAAAGATGCTCAGGTACTGACCGAAGGTCGTGCGCTCGTCGGTGTATCCGCTGACCGAGGCGAGAAGACCGCCGATTGCAGGAACGTTGGCCAGCGCTTCCGCGAGAGCGGTTGTTCCTTGTCGCGTCGGGGCTTCGAATTTTACATAAAACGGTAACCAGATAACGAGCGAGGAGGCAATGACGATACCTGCCGCCAACACCCGTTCGCGAATGGTGCGGTGCGCCCCTCCCCAAAGCAACGCCAGTAGTCCGACGATGAGATAGGTCGGGAAGTCCCAGGCATTGAGCGCGTAGAGCGATCCGATGATACCTCCGGCTGCAAACAGTTTGGGCCAAATTGCGCTGAGGTTACGATCGCGGAACACCGATGTCAGCATCCAGCCGACACCGAGTGCGGTGATGGCATAGGGCAACGCCATCAGATGCGGATGCAGATCAGCGAGAATGAAGCTGAACGCCGGAAACTCGCTGATTGCCGAGTTGTCATTGAGGATTCGGGTGGAGTGCCAGGCAATCGCCAGTTCGCCTTCATCGATATCGCCGAAGAACCAGCGATTCCAGTGCATAGCAGGATCACTCAGCCAAGTGAATGCGGCCCAGGCGTTACCGGAAACGACCACGAAACCGATCGCGAGGACGCCTCCGATGCGCGCGATTGTCAGGGCTGTCCAGCGTCCGACGATGTTCCCGGCCAGTCCTGCAATGGCGACCATCGTCATCCCGAACACCGTCGCCAGTGCCAGGCTGAATGTCTCCGCCGGAACTGCGCCAATCATGCGGCCGATCGAACCGAAGAGTACGAAGCCGAGATAGTAATAGTTGACATCGTTACCCGCGAGCCAGGCATCCGTGGGAGGCATGGAGTCGGCGCGCATAGCGGACGACAGCATCATCATGTCGGAGTTCTTCTCCTGCGACGTCAGGTCTGGCCCGTATCCGTGGAACCAGATGAAGAGCGAGAAGAACAGAAGAAAACCGGCCTCGGCGATCGCCAGATGCTGTACTGTGATCCGGTCGACGATCCGGGCCCTGAGTGCCAGAAGCCAGCCGGCACCCCCGACGAGGACGATCGTAACCCAGAGGGCGACCGAACCAAACGGGATCAATCCTGAACCAATCCCG
>JBBJOX010000192.1:0-5654 GCA_037724245.1 Thermomicrobiales bacterium
TTCCAGATCCGGATCGGTTTCTGCCAGGCTGTAGGTTCCGGCCGGGACCGAGACCTGGTAGCGACCATCGGTACCGACAGTGAAGTCGCCTGGTCCACCATTTCCATCGTCCTGATCGAGATTGAACCCGGCATTGCCGACTTCGCAATTCGCGGTCTTGGCGAGTTCGGCGTTTCCGGCCGCGCCACCGAGGAAGACGGTGCGTTCACCGGCTTCGCCCGCCGGGCAGTAGAACTTGAGCACCTGCACGGAACCGGTGTCGGGATCCGGCGGGGTGCGCTGATTGACGACGTCGACGGTGGTGGTTTTGGCGGCGTAGACGGTGATGCCGGCCTTGTCCTTGATCGCGAGGTAGCCGTACGGTGCCTGGGTTTCTCTCAGGGTGTAGGCGCCCGGCTCGAGATTCTCGAAAATGGTGATGCCGTTGGCATTGGTGCACTGTGCCTCGGCATCGTCCTCGAGGAGATCGAAGCAGGCGTTCTGCAGTGGCGAGCCATCGGTGTTGGTTTTCTCGATGCGGATGCGACCGTTCTTGAGGGTGTTGACGACGGTGATTTCTGTCGTTTCGTCCTCGTTAATCTCGACATCCTGCGGTTCGGCGGCCTGGTAGCTTTCGGACGGTGTGACGGTTTCACGGAGTTCGAAGGTACCGACCGGAATATCGTTGAAGCGGATAATTCCGTCGTTGCTGCCATCGGTGTTGTCGCAAACGGTGTTCGTCAGCGGGTAGGCACCGTCGTAGAGGCGGAAGCAGGCGCCCTTGAGAATGGTGTTGTTGGCATTTTCCTTGTTGATGATGAGTGATCCGGTTTCTTCGGGTGGTGGCAGCAGTTCGTTCTCGACGTTGACGATCTGGGTAGCACCGCCTGGCTGAATCGTGATCTGGACGTTAGCGGCACGGGCGTAGCCGTACGGTGCGGCGTCTTCGACGAGGGTGTACTCGCCGACCGGCACATCGTTGAAGCGGGTGCGGCCATCGTTGGTTCTATCGGCGGAATCGCAGTAGGAGCCGTAGACGGTATCGCCGTCGCTGTTCTGAAGGCTGAAGCAGGCGCCAGCGAGGAGGGTTGCGCCGTCGGCCGCATCGACCTTGCGGACGATGAGATCGGCTGGTTTGAGGCTGTTGCTTCGGGTGTACTCGGCGGATTCTCCGGCGACGACGGTGATCTGGAGATTCTCCGAGATCATGTAATCGCTGGATGGCGCCTGGGTTTCGATCAGGCGGTAGATACCGGCCGGGACGTCTTCGAAGACGAGCTGGCCGTCGTTGGCGGCGGCATCGCTGGCGTCGCACTGTTCGAAGATGATGACGTTATTCTGGCGGAGGGCGAAGCAGGAATCGCTGAGCGATTCGCCTGCGTCGTCCACCTTGTTGACGATGACGGTGCCGAGTTCTTCGGATGGCACGAGTTCGACCGTGATGTAGGTGAGGGTGCCGGCTTCGACATCGGCTGTCGGCACGGCTTCCTGGGTGTATCCGGGGATCTTGTTGGTCAGGGTGATGCTGTAGGTACCGGGTTCGAGATCGCTGACGCGGATCAGGCCCGGGGTGCCGTTGTTATCGGTGTCGTCGTTATCGCAGACATCGATCGTGGTGGCTCCTGAAGCGAGTTCGTAGCAGGCCCCGGCGATGCTGGCGTTGGTTTCACTGTCGCGCGTCGTGATCTGGAGGGCACCTTCGGTTGGAGGACCGATGACGATGATGATCACGATGATGACGACGTTTGCCTGAACCTGGATGGTTCGGGACGATGTGGCGTCGGCAGCGGTGACGGCCTGGCCTTCGGTGTCTTCACTCGGAACGGAGACGTTCCAGATGCCGACCGGGACTTCCTCGAGGAGGACGGTGCCGGAATCGGTATCGTTGTCGCCTTCGCCGTTGTCGCAGAAGGGACCGAGTTGCTGGCCGAGGGCGCTGTTGCTGAGGATGACGCAGCCTTCAGCAGCCGGGTTGCCTTCTGGATCCTGAAGCTGGACTTCGACGGAGCCGGTCTGATCCGGGGCACCGGTCAGGCTGATTTCAAGGGTCACGACTTCGCCGGAAACAACGGTGACCGAGGTGGCCTCGGGAGCGAGGTAGTCGACGGGGACACCGCTGACGGTGACGCTGTAGTCCCCGGCTTCGAGATCGTCGAAGCGGATGCTGCCAGCGACCGGATCGGCATCGTTGGCGGCGTTATCGGTGATCGCGTTACCTTCGGCGATCGTGACGTTGGCACCGGAGACCGGGTTGGCTTCGGGATCGAGGACGGTGACGACGAGGGCGCCGTTGAGTGTCTGATCATTGACGAAGACGACACTTTCGACTTCACCCGGGATGATATCGACTTCCTGGGCGTCGACTTCCTGATAGCCGGTGGGTGGCGTGGTTTGGGTGAAGACGTGGACACCGGGGACGACGTTTTCGAAGTTGACGATGCCGTCGCCGTCGATATCGCAGACTGGTTCGCCACCGTCGATGGCGTAGCAGGCTCCGTCTGGAGCGCCGCCCTGTCCATCGCTGGTGGAGACGCTGACGGTGATCGGGGTGAGGACGTGGGCGATCCGGATCGCCTCGTTATCGCCTTCCGCGATTTCGATATCGATTGGAGCGACTGCTGTGTAGCCGGTTGGGGCGGTGGTTTCGGTGAGGGTCCAGGTTCCGACCGGGATTTCAGTGAAGTTGGTTGTCCCGTCTGCATCGTCGTCGCAGAGCGGTCCGTAGGTGGTTTCGGCGTTGGCGAGGGTGAAGCAGGCACCGGCCAGTGGGGCGTCGGCATCATCGGTGGCGACGATGGCGATGTTACCGATTGCAGTTGGTTCGATTTCCAGTGGAATCGAAGCGAGGGCTGGTTCGTCGGCGGAGTTAACGTCGGCGGTGCCGGCGGTCTCTGGCAGCAAGTAGCCATCGGGCGCTGTGGAAACGGTGACGCTGTAGGTTCCGAACGGGACGTTCTCAACGAGAATGCTGCCAACGGCCGGGTCGGTATCGCCGTCGCCGTTATCGCAAATGACCAGATCGAGATCATCGATGGTGACGCAGCTGCCTTCGACGGCGAGTGGTGCTTCGTCCTCGGTCAGGCTGACGAGGATGGAGCCAGTGGCGACGGTGTTACGGAAGGTGAGGCTGACTTCGGCCTCTTCATCGGTGAGGTCGACGCTCTGCGAATCGGCAGCGATTGCGTAGCCTTCGGCGGCTGAGGTTTGGGTGATGGTCTGGGTGCCGAAGGTGACATCCGGAATCGCGATCGTGCCGTCGGCATCGTCGTCGCAGAAGTTGAAGGTGCCGGATTCGTTGGTGATGTCGAAACAGCCGGCGGCGACTGGTTCTTCGGAGGCATCGTCGATGACGTTGATGGTGACGCTGCCGGTGAGCGGGCCTTCGGGTGCGAAGGTCAGTTCGGCAATGGCTGGTTCGTCTTCAGAGACGACTTCGACCTGGTCGGATTCGGCGGCGACGTCGAAGCCTTCTGGCGCATCGGTTGTGGTGATCGAATAATTCCCAAGTGGCAGGTTCTCGACGAGGATGCTGCCGTTATCGGGATCGGTATCGATCTGGCCGTTGTCGCAGAGTTCCTGACCGAGTTCTTCAATGAAGACGCAGGTGCGTCCTTCTTCGATCGTGTTGCCCTCTTCATCGAGCACAGTGATCAGGATGCTGCCGAGTTCCGGTTCGGCTGTTGGCTCGTCGGTTGGTTCGGCAGTCGGTTCGTCGGTTGGCTCGGCTGTCGGTTCGGCCGCGGATTCGGCGACGACCGATTCGTTGAGGCTGGTTCCAGCCTTGACAGTGACGGTTGTGTCCTCGATCGCCTCGGAGCCTTCCGGTGCCTCGGATTGGCGCAGGGTGTACTCACCAGAGGCGACACCGAAGAAGCCGGTGTTGCCGTTATCGGGATTGGTATCGCCGGTTTCGGCAGAGTCGCAGGATTCGGCAGCGACTGAATCGTCCGGATTGACAAGCTGGAAGCAGGCGCCACCGATCGGGTTGTCGTCGCCATCGACGAGGGAGACGATGAGGTCGCCCGGAGGTCCATCGGCTGATCCACCATCGGGATCGGTCGTTTCTTCGGTTGGCGCGACTTCCTCGGTTGGTGCGGGTTCTTCGGTTGGTTCAACCGTCGGTTCGTCGGTCGGCTGGGCTTCGTCGGTCGGTTCGTCGGTTGGCTCTGGTTCCTCAGTTGGTTCCTGCGGAGTTGCGCTGGCGACGACCTGGACATTGGTCGCTTCGCCACCGACGACTTCGACTTCCTGCTCATCGGCGGACTCGACGCCGTCTGGCGCATCACTCAGGCGGAGGGTGTAGGTGCCGGATGGGACACCGAAGAAGCCGGTGTTGCCATTGTCGGGATTGGTATCGCCATTTTCGGCGCGGTCGCAGGATTCGGCACTTTCGCCATCCTGGTTGACGAGTTCGAAACAGGCACCACCGATACCGTTGCCATCACCATCGACGAGGGAGACGATCAGATCGCTGGGGATGTTCTCTTCGACTTCGTTGGTCGGTTCTTCCTCGACCGTGCCGTCATCGGTTGCGTCCTGTTCGTCTTCTGATCCGTCGTCGGTGGCATCTGCGGAATCGTCTGTCGAGTCCTGCTCGTCCTCCGAACCGTCGTCGGTGGCATCTTCCCCTTCTTCGAGGGAGCGTCCTGATCCGCCGGAATCGACCTGAACCGAGTTGTCGCCGTTCTCGATCTGGACGTCCTGATCCTCGGCCGGGTCGAGACCATCCGGTGCGGTGACTTCGCGAAGAGTGTAGTTTCCGGAGTCGGCGCCGCCAGCGAAGAAGATGGTGGTGTTGCCATCGGCGTTGCCATCATCAAGATCGCAGCCCTGGGCGATGACGCTGCCGCCATCGAGTACCTGGAAGCAGGAGCCGGCCGCGGCTTGACCATCGGCGGCGCGGGTGACGGTGAGCGTGGCGTAGCCCAACGATTCGACATCGTTGAGAGAGCCATCGCTGTTCACGGAAATACGATTGGGTCCGGCTTGCAGATCGACGGATTGCGGATCGCTGACGGGTTCGCCATTGAGTGTCAGCTGAAAGCCGACACTGCCGCTGCCCTGGGCGAAGATGATCGTCGAGAGATTGTTATCGAGGAAGAAGCTGCCGAGATCGGTGTTGAGGACGGCGATGGCATCGAGTGCCTGGGCATCGACTTCGTAGGAGCTGGAATTGAAGGAGAAGTAGGCACCGGCCTGACCTTCGCTGATCGAAAGGCCATCGGTATCGCCGTTCAGCCCGCCCTGACCGAAGGCATAGACGTTGCCGTCGGCACCGACGGTTCCGATCTGGTAGTTGTAGTCTCCGGCTGGAATCGGGAATGATCCGGTCCAGTAGCCGCCCTGATCGGTGAGTTGGGTGGCGGCGCAATTGATGTCGTAGTCGCTGCATCCGAGCTGGCTCTGGAAATCACCAATGGCGACTACGACCTGGGGCGCGGAGGCAACATCGCCATCACTCTGGCTGGTCAGTTGCTCGAACGATTCCTCGAAGGGAGCGGACAGGGCGTTCGAATACTGGGTCGCCTGCAGCAGGAGACCGAGCATCAACGCGATCGCAGCAACGAGGTGGAGATTGCGTCCGCCTCCGGTCAGGGCTGTGGCAGCCCGTTTCTTTCGCCGAGCGGAATCGGGACGGTGCAACAGGTTGGAGAGAGGACGGCGGGCAGATCGGT
>JBBJOX010000193.1:0-5634 GCA_037724245.1 Thermomicrobiales bacterium
GAACGGGTGGTTGCCCATTCTCCACCCGCCATTCCGGCGTTCTCCGACTCCATCGATCCTACCTACTCCGCCACCATTAACCGCGCTCCGTGCGTCAAACCCTCGTCCAGCACCGTCCCACCAGAACCACCTGTCAACACCACCTCCAGCGGACGCCTCCCCGCACCCGCTACCAGGTCGACCGCCCGATTCCCGACTGCGAACCGCTTCCCACCGGCCACGTCATTCCCATCCAGACCCGTCAATCGTCGATACAATCTGCTCGCCAGACCCACATCCACCACCGCCAGTGACAAACTCGCAACCCCGGTCACCCCGTTCGCGTGCTTCGCCTGATCCCCATCCGGCACCCGCAATGGACGCGCCGTCTCATCGTGACAATAGAAAGGAAGTCCATCCTCCTCGAACCGAACCGTTCGCCAATCGATCCGTTGCCCATCCGGTCGCATCCGCCCACCGGCAACCGGACCAATCACCGTCAACCCAGCCGCCGTCAACGCCTCGACTTCCGCATCCAGATCCTCGGTCCGCAATGCGAAATCAACCAGACCCTCACCCGAACCGCGCAACGCTACCGCCCACGGCCCCGATTCCGGATCGTTCACATCCCCGAACGCGATCAGCTCGAAATACGTCCCATCCTGAAACGCCACCAGCAGATTCGCGCTCTTACCACTGTGATGCTCACCACCCGGCACCACTGTGAACCCCGCCGCCGCGAAATCCCGCGACGTTGTATCCAGATCATTCACCGCGATCACAATGTGATCGATTCCGCTCGGCATGTCTCAAACTTTCATACGAACGTTTAGATCGCGATCCAGGAACCACCCTCGATTCCGCGAAACCGAACCTCTTGACTTGCACTCATCTGTGGATCATCCTACGAATCTCAACGAGCGTCGTCAATCACAGCAACCCAGTAAACCCGGCAAAACCCCGGGCCGATTGCAGAGCTCACCCCCTTGTGCGTGACCGTCGCCTCCCCAACCGCTAAACTAAACAGATCATTCGTTCAGACAGTAGACAAAATCACCCATCACTCCGATCATGACCCGAACCGATACCTGCTGCACCAGCCCAAGGATCACCCCCATGAACCGCGACCAGATCAAACTCGGCGTCATCGGAACCGGCAACATCGGACGCACCCACCTCAAAGCCTGGGCCGCCAACGGCATCAACCCCGTCGCCCTCGCCGATGCCGTCCCCGCCTCTCTCGACTCCGCCGTCCAGGAATACGGAGGAGCCGCCTTTGCCGACGGTGCCGCCCTCATCGCCAGTGGACTCGCCAATGTGATCAGTATTTGCACCCCCGCGAAGTGGCATCCCGAACTCGCGATTGCCGCCCTCGAGGCCAACATCGCCGTCCTCTGCGAAAAACCCCTCGCCCGCAACGAAACAGAAGCCAACCAGATCGCCGACGCCGTCGCGAGAACTGGCGGCACTCTCAGCGTCGGCTTCTGCCACCGCTTCCAGCCCCACGTTGAAACCCTCAAAGCCATGATCGATTCTGGCGATCTCGGAACCGTCATGACCTTCCGCAACCGCTTCGCCGGACACAAGAAAGGCGCCGAGAAGACCTGGTTCGCCAACGTCGAGATCTCCGGAGGCGGCGTCATGACTGACACAAGCGTCCACTCCGTCGATCTCTTCCGCCACCTCATCGGCGATCCGATCCACGTCCACGCCTTCACCAGCAGCCGCGAAACCCCGCTCGGACCAGAACTCACCGTCGACGACACCAGCGTCATGACCCTTCAGACCGCCGACGGCACCATCGGCATCATCGATGCCAGCTGGCGCACACCTCCCGGCGAATGGACCGTCACCATTTACGGGACTTCCGCCACCGCGATTCTCGATTACAAAACCCTCACCCTCCGCCGCATCGATGCCGACGGCAGCAGCCACGAGATCGACGTCCCCGCCGGAGATCGCTTCGCCCGCGAAGTCGAGCACTTCATCGACGTCATCACGACAGGAGCGGAGCAACGCGTCACGGTCGCCGACGGCGTCTGGGCCAACCGCATCCTCGACACCGGCTACCGCTCCTCCACAAACCCCGTACCTGTGCAAAGGTAGAAGCAAATCTGGTCTCTGCTCCTGGTCATTCTGAGCGCAGCGAAGAATCCCAGCATGTCCTGAGCGTAGCGAAGGAAAGCTGCCAACCGCCACCTGACTCGCCACCCGCTATTTGCTAGAATCAGCACACAACCAACAAACCACCACTGGAGAGGACACCCATGCATCGCACCCCATTCCTCGGACTCCTCGCCATCCTCATCGCTTTCGCCATCGCTGCTACCGTCACCACCTCAACCGCCCAGGAACCCGACCCCATCATTACGCCATCCGAACCGTCAGCTGCCCTCGACCTCGGTGTCGCCACCTGCACAATTTCCACAACTCCCGGCCCCTACACAATCATCGACTACAACAGCAACCCCACCCTCACCATTAATCCCCTGAATACCAAAACCCCACCCTGCGCCGCCACCCTCTCCCCATCCTGAGCACAACGAAAAGCGTCCACCAGGAAAACCTGATGGACGCCCCACGATTCACCAAAATTGCACCATTACACCTAATACGACGCCGAGCCCTCCTGAAACATCCGAGTCAATTCCTGCCCTACCTCATAATTGACATCGATTGTCGCAAAGTGCAGACGAGCAAACTTGATCCTGACTTGCTCGGATTGTCGCAATTCTTCGATGTTGCTCGCTCCCTTCGACTCCCGCACGAAGTAGAGCTCTGGATGTGCTCCTCCTTCGAGCCTGATCGCTCAATCCGGATGGTAAGGACCGATCGGCGTCTCGACTTTGAACCACTTTGGTTGCGTCACGAAGAAGCGAACATCGCCGCATCGATCTGATGTGGATTGATTTGAACCTGAGCACCTGCCAGAGTTTCCGCCAGCTTGTCCACCTCACCTTTGGCCCGCCTACGAGTAAGATCGTGCGCCAGAAACATTGAGTGGTAATCGGTGTTTGCCAAGACACCCATCCTCAGGTTCATAAATTGTTACGATTTTGCGACCGGTGCGTTCCAGTTTCATATATTTGGAACAGTCATGCAATCAAAATCCCATTGTCGTACGGCTCGACTCCGTGTTGATCCCCAATCCCGTACGTGTCGATCCCAATCCATACGGTAAACTGGAACCCATCGGACGCCACCGCCTCCACCACCGCGTCAGGACGTCCACACCCTGCCGATTATCTTCCTGTTCCTCGCGATCATGGCCATCGTCTTCAGCGCGTAGACGTTTGCCTTCACTGCGGCAGCGATCATCATCGGCCTCAAATTTCTCTCCGAAATCGCCAAAGCCGCCGATCGCAACTGAGCTTACGCCGGCACCAAACGACCGAAAAAATTTTCCGACAAACACAACCGCCCCGCCCGGATCCAGCACATCCGCAATCGACTTCCCAGCTCGGAACCGATTCGCGCCAATCTGATCGATGTCGTCGAGGAAGCGCTCGCCCTCAAGAACGTCGTCACCCGCGCTCAGACATATGAATCCACGATCGAGAACCTCGGCGCCACCCTCGTCCCCGCCGAGTTCCAGACCAAATCCGACCAGGCAATCGACGTCGCGATCGATCTCGCCGATCGCTTCGATCTGATCACGAATTCATCGAAAGGTCGCACCCGCTCCGAACGCACCCGCGAAGCAATCGCCGCTCAGCAACACAAAATGGATCACCTCAAGGGAGCCCTCGAATACAGCCGCAGCAGCATCGAAGTGCTGATCCTCACCAAAGGCGAAGGCGAACAGACCACTGCCAAACTCGCCCGCAGCCTGAGCAACCTCTCCGATGCCTTTGACGAATCGTGGAACGATGAGTTCGATCACCTCGAAGAGATCGCGACACCCCGTCCTACAGCTCAGACCGAACCAGCCTGAACTCGCAGCCTGTCCTTGAGCGCAGTGAAGGATCCTCTGACTGACCTCCGTGATCTGCCTGCCAACGGCCCTCCGTAGTTGACGCCACCCACCCAAATACGCTACACACTCCGGCGGACGCATTCGGCGCCCGAGGAGAACCCATGACCGTTATCGACGAACTCGTAGACGCCAACCGACACTTCGAAACCGTCTTCAATTATGGACACCTGCCGCGCCGCCCATCGCGCGAGGTCGCCGTCCTTACCTGTATCGACGCCCGTGTCGATCTCTACGCCCTGCTCGGTCTCAAACCCGGTGAGGCCAACCTCGTCCGCACCGCCGGTGGACGCGCCGCCGATGCCGTCCGCTCTCTCGTCGTCGCCACAACCCTGCTCGGCATTCGCGAAATCGCCGTTGTCCACCACACCGATTGCGGACTCGTCGCCTTCACTAACGAAGATATACGGGCCAAACTCGCCGCAGATGTCGGACCCGAAGCTGCTGCCGCCGCCGAACACGTCGATTTCCTGCCGATCACCGATCTCGATGCCTCCGTCCTGGAGGACATCACCCTCCTTCGCACCACCCCGATGATCGCCGAAGACATCGATATCCGCGGCTTCGTCTACCACGTCGAATCCGGTCACCTCCGCGAAATCATCGTCGAGGATCAGCCCGTCAACCCCTCGATGAACCCGACCTGATTATCTGCCATGACCAGGTCCGCGGCGGAGTAAAACCTTATTCCTTGACTGAACCGAGCGTAATTCCCTGCACGAAATACTTCTGCACGAACGGGTAGAGAACCACCAGCGGCAGAATCGCGATTACAATCCCCGCCATTCGCACATTCGGCGTCACCATCGAGGTCCCGGATGTGCCCATTCCCTCCGTCACCAGCGCCTGTAACGCCACCTGCAACGTGTACTTGCTGCTATCACTGATATACAGCACCACCGGCAGAAACTGATTCCAGCGGCTGACCAGCTCGAACAGCCCGATCGTCGCCAATCCCGCCTGCGACAGCGGCAGATAGATCGTCCGGAAAATGTAGAAGTCACCTGCACCATCGATCTTCGCCGATTCCCACAAGTCATAGGGAACCGACTGGAAGAAATTCCGCAGGAGCAGAATGCTGAATCCGGAAACCAGTCCCGAAAACACCAGCGCCGAGAGCGTGTTCAGCAATCCCAGATTCTGGTTCACGATGAACAACGGAATCATGATCAGCTCACTCGGCACCGCCATCGTCGCCAGAATCAGGATCACCATCAGCTTCTTGCCCGGCAGTTCGCGCTGAATCAGCACATACGCCGCAAATGCGCACAGTACCAGATGCAGCACTGTCCCGATCAGCGTCACGATCACCGAGTTCACGAAGGCGCGCTGCAACCCCACATTCACCCAGACCGTGCGGAACCCCTCGACACTCCACTCACTCGGCCAGAGCTTGATCCCCAGCTCCAGCGACGACAACGGCGACGAAAACGCCACCGCCAGCACATTGATGAACGGCACGATCATCACCGCGACCAGCAGCAGCATGAACCCGACATTCACCAATCGGAACAGACGCTCACCGAGTGATCCCGATCCCACCGCAAACGCTCTCGAAAGTTCGCGATCAGCCATCTCGCGCCTCCTTCCCGAACCCGATTACCGACCACACCACCGCCGTCAGCAGCAGCGTCGCCACCATTACCATCACCGAGACCGCACTTGCATACCCAACCTCGTAC
>JBBJOX010000194.1:0-605 GCA_037724245.1 Thermomicrobiales bacterium
CACCCGGATCTTCCGGAACATCCTCGGCATCGATTCCGACCGGATCGATCAAAACGTAGCCGTCCAGATCCGCGATGGCTTCAGCACATTCGGCCGCCGCAGCTTCCTCACCGGTCTGAACCGATTCCAGCGCGATCGACAAATCATTCGTATCCGGCTCGTCGCCTTCTTCGAGGACAACCCAGGCGATCAGATCGTTGAACCAGCCGTAAAGCCCGGCAATACCAACGTTCCCATCGGCATAGATAGCCGGTACATCGAGATCCTCGATACCAGTCACGAACCCGCGACCCTCATCGACCAGGATCTGGGCAACATCCGGCTGCAGCGCATCGATCGGGGTCGAATCGTCAGCAGCCCACCAATCGAGAAACGCCGGATATTCTGCGAACACCTGGTACACATCGTTCCGATACGCAAACAGCTCATCGCATCCCGCACCGCCAGCATCATCGCCAACTGGTGGACGAGACCCGTCGACCAACCCGATGCTGCTTAGTACCATTGCAAACGAAATGGCGACCAATCCACCCAACTGTGTGATGTGCATTCTGCATTTCCCTCCCTGATCAACAGGGTCGGCTCATTGTCAAAAATGGTCCCTT
>JBBJOX010000194.1:615-1333 GCA_037724245.1 Thermomicrobiales bacterium
CAAAACGGATTGTACGCGACACAACCCTTCAAATGCCGCTCCTTTTCCATGCCATTTCTGACAGTCTATCCAGTGTGACGTTCAATCCGTTATCCCTGCATGAACAGCACTGATCTGGCATGAAAGCAGACGTGAAATGCCAGCCAAGAGCCACTTTCCGATGTATAGTATCGAACGCGCTGGCAGAAGTCGGCGCTTGAACCAGTCATCTCTTCGTGTTCATGGAAGGAATCCGCACATGGTCACTATTCCCGATAGCCACCAGGACCTCTTCGATCGCCCCATCCTCGCCGCCCTCGCAACGATTCAGCCAGATGCCGGACCACAAGTCACCCCGGTCTGGGTCGGCCTGAGAGACGGCAAGATTCTGGTGAACACCGCCGCCGGGCGCCAGAAGTACAAGAACCTCGTCGATCGCAAGCACGCCACCGTCCTTCTGATCGATCCCGACAATGGGTTTCGCTGGATCGAGGTTCGAGGCCTCGTTTCCGACGTGATTCGTGACGCCAGCGCCGATATCAACGCGCTGTCACACAAATATGTCGGTACCGACTATCAGGGGTTCGTCGAGGGCGAGGAACGGGTCACCTTCCTGATCGCACCGGATCGGGTTGTCTCCAGCTAGTCGACAGCTCGACGCAGCCGTCTGAACACGCTATCATCGGCGTGTCGCCCTGGCGGCTGAAACTCATTGAATACGGCCCGCGAACGTGCTTGC
>JBBJOX010000194.1:1343-5602 GCA_037724245.1 Thermomicrobiales bacterium
CAAGCACGTCGACGTTTAGGGCCATTGTTTAGCGGTAACTGTGCCGGAAGGCAAGCTGTTGCTAGCCAGATGTGTGACTGGCATGTACCTGCAGTGTTGTTACCACTAACCTGAGGATTTCGAATCCGGTGCCAGTATCGTCGCGTGCATCCATAACCAGATTTGCCTGGCTGGCCATTGCCGCTGCCTGCGTCACGATCTCGTTGAAAGCCGGAGCGTGGCTGGTCACGGGCTCGGTCGGGCTGCTCTCGGATGCCCTTGAATCGGTTGTCAATCTCGCGGCCGCGTTCATCGCGCTGATTGCCCTGACCGTCGCCAATCGCGAACCCGATGAGGATCACGCCTACGGTCACAACAAGGCAGAGTATTTCTCCAGTGGCATCGAGGGGGCACTGATCGTCATTGCTGCCCTGAGTATCGTGGTGACATCGGTGCCACGGTTGTTCGATCCTCAGGAAATCGATCAGGTGGGCCTCGGTGTGGCGATTTCGATTGTCGCGACACTGGTCAATCTCGTGGTGGGACGGGCGCTGCTGGCAGCGTCCCGAACCTACAATTCGATCACGATCGAAGCGGACGCCCGGCACCTGATTGCCGATGTGGTGACATCGGTCGGGGTAATTGTCGGCATCATCGTGGTCGCGATCAGTGGCTGGGAGCGGCTGGATCCGATCATCGGCCTGCTGGTTGCGGTCAATATCATTTGGACCGGCTACACCCTTATGCGCCGTTCCGTGCTCGGCTTGCTTGACACCGCCCTGCCCAAAGACGAAGTCGACATCATAGAGCATGTGCTCGACCGGTACCGCCAACCAGGAATCATCGATATGCACGCCCTTCGCACGCGCCGGGCGGCATCGCGCCGCTTCGCCTCAGTTCACATCATTGTGCCGGGCGATTGGTCGATCGAGCGGAGTCATGCCCTGTCGGAAGACATCGAACGCGACATACGCCTCTCACTGCCACTGACCACCATGTTCACGCATCTGGAACCGGATACCGACCCAGCTACCTGGGAGGACACCGGGCTCGATCGTCCGGCCTGATGGTCCTCGAATTCGCACAGCTCAACGAAAGAATCGACAGCAAACGTGTCGATCCTTACAGTTCCGAACTCTCAGCGCACCGACATCAGGAACGAGGGCGACGCTTCGATCTGTGCACCGTGTGACGTGATCGGTTCTTCTGCGGCGGCAAACCGCCGGACCTCATCCAGAATGAATTGGCGAGCCATTGCCGCGTAGTCTGTCCACCACTCGATCTGTTCCCGACCGAGGGCACTCCACGGTCCGGACCAGCCGGACGTAGGTGACGTCTCGAAGAGTGTTTGAGCAAGCGACTTCTTAGATTGGGTCCCTGAAATGTGCGGTGTCATATTCTGTTCCTTGCCGCGGGAGTCAAGTACCACAATAGCCATCCGCCACCAACGCAAGATGTGCGCATAGACATTTGTGGATTGATGATACCCTTCCCGGCACCGAGATGTACATATGCCCGAAAGATGCTGCCCATGAATCCAGCGCCGTCGCACCCGGACGGATGCTGGAATCAGTTCGACCAGCAGCCAACTGTCTAATTGACATGACGCACGGCGGCACTAGTATGGACACAGGTATTCACGTTCTGGTGTCATACCCACTTCGATCGCAGCAGCGATCCGGGGAGATCAGCAATGACGACATCACCACTCACAGCACGACTTCAAGGCATGGTCGGTGGCTCAGTGCATCTCGTCCGCCTCGCGACACTCGTGCTGGCTGTTCTCGCATCTGCAATCGTCTGGGTCATCGCCGATCCACTGGGCGGCGCCAATCTCCGCGCCACAGGCATGGGTGGCGAGGATGTCGTGTCGATTGGCCTCGGCGAGGTCTTCTTCGGCTTCCTCTCTTGGGGGATCGGGGCCTGGGTCGTCGTGATGCTGATCGAACGCTTCACCTCGAGACCAAAGCAAATCTGGCTAATCATCGCCCTGATTGCTCTGCTTCTTTCCTTCATCCCGGTTTTCGCGTCCAGCGACAACGGCGCAACGACATTCATCTTCATCGTCATGCACGTCGTCAGCGCAGCGATCATCATCCCGAGCTTCGCCGACACCATTCGCCCGAAAGCAACCTGATCAGACGGACGCCAATTCGCGCGACTCCACCGTCAACTGCTTCAGGTAGTTAGCCAATGTAGCCGGTCCGGATTTCGGCGCGATCGCCTCGACATCCGGGTTGTAGTTCGTGTTCGTGTTGACGTCATAGACAACCGAGCGGCCGTCGACCGTTTCGATGAACTCGAACCCTGCAACCTCGAGTTTATGGACACGGGCGAATCCCAGCACCTGATCGATCACTGGCGCCTGAAATCCCTCACGCAAGGCGAATAGACTCTCTGCCTGCTTCGGCTGGCCCAACTCGTCGAGTTCGCAGGCATCGGCCGGGCAGAGCTGAAATCCGCCACGTTCGGTATCGGCTGTGATCGCATAGACATACTCATATCCAACCGTTTCGATCCGCGTAATCAACGGAGCCAGGGCCTGCAGATACTCCTGCAACAGGGTTATCCCGTCCACCGGAATCTCGAACTCGTCCGACCCCACGTAGTCGCGGAAAGTTTCCAGATCGTCGAACCGGCGCACACCCAGCCCCTTGCCACCCTGGTTGTGCTTGGTGATGAACGGCGTCGGAAACGACTCCGCGGCCGAAATCAACTGATCTCTCCCGATCACCGCCACGGTATGCGGCGTATCGATCCCGAACGCCTTGAGCAGGCTCAACTGGCGGACCTTGCTGACTTCCATCTCGACAACAGCCCGACCGTTCACAATGCGTCGCCCGTGGGCCTCCAGCCATTCCAGCATCGCCCGCGTGTAATCCTTCGAATCGACATGCCCTCGCGTGTGTGACGACGCACTCAACCGGTTGTAGAAAATTCCCTCAGGTGGATTCGCCTCAAGGTCGATCACACCCTCGATCATCAACCACTCCTCGAAGTCGAGTCCAGCCTCAGCGAATGCCCTGGCGAACGGCGGAAACCACTCCGGATTCTCATGCAGCGCAAAGACCTTCATACGTCCGATGCCTCTCCAGCAAACCGCGAATACTCCAATGGAGCAATTCTACAGGCGTTGACAACACCCACATACATTCGTAGGGGAGTCCTTTATGGGCTCCCGCAGGCCAACCAGCTTTGCCGCCGAACCCATGTCGAATCAATGTCATAACCAATGCGCATCCGCCCCAACGTATCCGCGACCCTCGATGCGTCTCACAACGCCGGATCGAGATCGGGAATCGATGTCTGCAACAGGTACACCTGGTACGGACCGAACAACGACATCGTGAAGTAGATTTCCGGATCATCGTTCCACTTCGGAAACATGTACGGTGCGTACAGCGATGGATAGTCGATCCCACGCGCCGCGACCCGCGGACCCTCCCACGGACCTGTCAACGCATCTGCCGTCCAGACCTGGATTTCTTCAAGCGGATCAGCCAGGGTCATCAGCAGCCACGTGCCGTAATACGAGTTCCAGCGGACCGAGAGTTCACCCACAGGCGCCTCGATCAGCGTTGCCGCCGCGGTGATGTCAGTACCCCAGGCAGCACCGTCCCAGTATTCGTAGGCTGCCTGCTCGAGAACCTGCTCCGGAACCACCCGCGCCAACTGCATCCCACCATAGCGACCACCCGGAATGCCGAAGAAGTACAGGTGCCCCTCATACTCCTCGATTGCGACCTGCCCGAAGTTGCTGTCCGCCGGCCACGTCACCTGACCGTCACGAGTCCAGCTCTCACCGGCATCGTCCGACCAGGCCAGACCGGACTCGTCGAGATCCCAGTGTCCGGGAGCTCCCCAATGCGTAACGGACATGTAATGCATGAAGAGGCGATCACCAACGGCGACACCGTACGTCGGGATCGTTGTCACGGCACCGTTCTCAGCGTTCAGCAACTCCTTCGCCATCCCCGACGTATCCTCGATCATGCGATCGAACACAATGCCGTCCGATGGATCGTCGTCCGTGGTCACGGCAATCACGTTCGATCGCCACAACGTGTTGGCAGGGCCGAAGGTATCGCCAAAGACGATGTACATCTCATCGCCGTACATGAACGAGCTTCCGAGATCGGTTCCGAACACTCTCCACCGCTCGAACGTATCGTTGATTCCCGGAGCTTCGCCAGTTAGCTGTGCAATCTGGACGGTGGGCAAGTCACCACTTGTCAACGGCGACGCGACCGGGGAAGCCGCTGGTGTCGCCCCCTGCGTCA
>JBBJOX010000195.1:0-887 GCA_037724245.1 Thermomicrobiales bacterium
CGTTGAATTCGAATCCTCGATCGGACACGAACCACAACCCGTTACCTACCATGTCCCGGAACCGGAACCCGGCCGCCGGATGATCATGACGAGCATCAATGAATCGATCGTCCAGACGTTCGAGATCTCGGGTCAGGATCTCGACCGTTGCACGCTCCGCCTCGAGATTCGCTATCCCCAACGGCCGGGCCTTCTTGGACTTGTCGATCGCGTGATCGGGCCAATGGAAATCGAAAGAATTCTGAAGCAGAAATTCGACAACATCGAACTCTACGCAGCCACGCTCGGTGCCAACGTCCGGTGAGCCGGTGCTCACCTCGGAATGCACAAAATCCAGATGCGTTCGGCATGCCGTGAGACAATAGCCACTTCAATTCGCCTAGCAATTCCGCCGGCGACATGTGAGTGGGCTTGCTATCGACGTCCAGAAACTCCTTCACCTACCCTATACCACCGTCGACGGTGTCGAACTGCTGGTCGATATTCTCCGACCGACTACCGGGCAGAGGTCTGGTCCTGCGATCATCTACGTGCACGGCGGTGGCTGGGCGGCTGGTCATCGATCGGATACGCCCAACGACGTGCTCGCAAAGCATGGATTTACGATGCTGTCGATCAGCTATCGGCTGAGCGGGCGGTACCTGTTTCCAGCTGCCCTGCACGATGTCAAAGCTGCGATTCGGTGGACCAAAGCACACGCTAACGACCTGCGTATCGATCCGGACAGGTTAGGTATCTGGGGGCACTCTGCCGGGGGCCATCTCGCCTCGTTGGCCGCCCTGACCTCCGAAGTCGCGGAACTCGAGTCGCATCGGGGTCCGCAACGGATTTCGAGTCGCGTGCAGGCAGCAGTTCCGCTTGCCGGACCGAGCTGGTTCCCTGCAGAA
>JBBJOX010000195.1:897-3660 GCA_037724245.1 Thermomicrobiales bacterium
CGATGCCGCCGTCGCGAAGTTACTCGGTGCTCATCAGATCGACGATCCCGAACTGGCTGAGCTGGCAAGCCCGGCCGCCCACGTCGGTGCCACTTCTCCGCCATTTCTGCTCGTCCATGGCGAGGCGGACGGCGTCGTCCCGCTGTCGCAGTCACAAATCCTCGATGAGCGATTGCGGGAAAGCGGCCGCGATTCAGAGCTTATTTCTGTCACTGGAGCCGGGCACGACTATCACGACCTGCTGACACCAGAGGTGACGAACAGCATCGCGTCGTTCTTCGATCGCCATTTGGGGAACTAAACTGGTCCGGAAATACGTTCGGCGGTCTTCATTCGTGAAGACCGCCGTCAGTGTGGGGGTTGGGGGGATCAGGTTCGACGCAGTCACGAGGTTGCTTGGGAGGCTGCCCCGTGTTCGTCTTACCTGTCTCCAACTATAGGATTGGAGACTGAGCCTTGTCTGATCCATTCCTGAAAAAATCCTGAGGCCAAACTGTCTGAGCATGAGGAGTTTCCGAACGTTCCTCCATTTGCCATACTCAGCGACGGATGAATCGCAATCACCTTGAAAGGTGCCAACAGATGAACAAGCGCTACCACCACATCGGATTGCTCGCGCCGGACCAGGAAACGCCGATCTCCGGTGAAACCTACATGGAAGCCTCGGACATGTGGATATCGAGTCCGGACGATCATCCGCAACGCATCGAATGGCTGCGCTTTGGCCCGAACAACACCACTCCCGAATCGTTTCGCAACGCGCCACACCTTTGCTACGAGGTCGATAACCTGCAGGACTACCTCGATTCGATCGGCAGCGATGCCACGCCACGTCAGATGGGCGAACCACCCTTCGCCAACGTCGTTTTCCTCGACGATGGCAGTGGTATCGAAATCGAATACATCGAGGTCTTCCCCGGCCGCCACTGGTTCAACGACAAGGCCAAAGGTCTCATCTAAAACATTACGGTAGGCGCAGAGCTTGTCTCTGCCTCGGATTGCGGGCACGAAACCTGAGCGTAAACGGAAGTCGCGGACCTTGTGTCTGCTCGGGTTGGCGGACGCGAACTCTCGGTCAGGCACAAGTCCAGACTCTACTTGATGGCCAGACGGCTTTTCAGATACGCCAGCTTGTCCGGATTCAGGATCACTCGCAGCGACTGCACATGGTCGTCACCGATTTCCGGAACCATAATTAGCCCGAGTTCGCCGCCACGCCAGAACAACCCGGCACGCTCGCCATTGATATCGCCGAACGTCATTTCGACATCCGTCCACCACTTGGACGAACCGCCAGCAATGAACCGGCTGACCCGATCGAGTCCTTCAATCGGTCGCCGCGCCGCCGTCAGCTCTGCTCCGCCATCCGATACCGAGACCACCGACTCCGCCAGCATCTTCCGGAGTTGACCGAGATCGCCAGTTCGCGCCGCAACCAGAAACGATTCCGCCAGTTGAACCTGTTCCTCTGAGGACACCTCGAATCGCCGTCGACCCGATTCGACATGCTGTCGGGCCCGGTGCGCCAACTGCCGCACCGCCGGAGCCGTTTTCTGCAGCACCTCGGCAATATCTCCATACGGATAATCGAACGCCTCGCGCAACACGTAGGCAGCCCGCTCCTCCGGTGTCAATCGCTCCAGCAGAATCATGAAACCGAGACTCAGATCATCCTCGCGCTCGACCTCGGCCGGAGGATCCGACACGAGATCACCAGTCGGTACCGGTTCCGGCAACCACTGACCGACATAGACTTCGCGACGATGACGCGCCGATCGCAACTGATCGAGCGCCTGTCGGGTCACCATCGTCGCCAGATACCCCTTCAGCGACGCGATCGTTTCCGCTGGCACGGAATGCACCTTCAGCCACGCATCCTGCACGATGTCCTCAGCCTCACTCGCACTCCCCAGCAATCGGTAGGCGATGCTGAAAAGGTATCGACGCAACGATTCGAAATCGGTCGCATCGATCCCCGGGATGCCAGTGCTGCGTTCGCTTCGTCCAACCATGCCCGACTGTGCAGTCCTCTCTCAATGCGTCCCGTTCGCCCCAAAATCCGGCGGATTCCGGAAGGCGATATTGAACCGGTTGAAGGTGTTGATTGTCGTGATCGCCAACGTCAGATCGCCCAGGTCTTTTTCATCGAAGATCTTGCGTACCTCCTCATAAACGTCGTCCGGTACCTCTTTGTTTGGCAACAGTGTCACCGCTTCCGCCCACGTCAGGGCCGTGCGTTCCCGAACGGAGTAGACATCGACCTCGCGCCACGCCGTCAGCAGATCCAGATTCCGTTGCGGATATCCTTTCGCTCGCAGCGCCGTTGCATGCATGTTGAGACAATACGCGCAGCCGTTGATCTGCGACACACGCATGCTCACTACCTCGTTCAACGTCTTGTCGATATTCGTCGTCGAAAGATACTTGACGATCCCGAGTACTGAATTCATTGCGCCCGGTGCCGTTGCCATCAGGTCGATTCGCTGTTCCATTTCGGCATCTCCTTGTCGTGCATCGATCACCTACGTCGGCAATTTCCAACCACCAGACGAATCAGCAAGCAGAAGTGTGACAACCATCCAGCATTGACACCTCAGCCGCCTGTACATACAGTTCTGCCTCTTTCGCGAACGCGAATAAGGCTGCAGGTACTGGCAGTCGCACCGGGTCATATTCCAGAGGACATTCCATGAAACGGTTTCATCACATCGGGTTACCTGCTCCCGATCAGTACACATCGATGCCTGGCGAGTCGTTTGTACA
>JBBJOX010000195.1:3670-5546 GCA_037724245.1 Thermomicrobiales bacterium
CCTGGGTCACGAATCCGGACAAACATTCGCTGCAGCTGGAGTGGCTCCGCTATGAACCGGATACCACCGTCGATCCCGCGTTTCAACTGGCGCCGCACATCTGCTACGAAGTCGACGATCTCACGCCCTATCTTGGCGCGGAAAACATCACTGTTGGCCCTATCGACGTCGGAGAACCCGCGTTTGGCCGAGCCATTTTTATCCAGGAAGACGGAATAGCGGTAGAGTATTTGCAAATCTATCCCGGTCGGCGATGGTTCGACGACGTCATCGACGCGTCGACGGCGCAGCACTGAGCATCCTCCTTCCATCAATGAAAACGAGGCACACCCGTGGCAGATCGACTGGCCGTTTCAACCAACACCTATCACTCGTATTCCTTCGAGGAGGCCCTGGCCGGGATCAGCGCTGCCGGGTTCACCAGTGTCGAGCTCTCCTCGGTACCAGGCTGGACCGAACACATCCCGCGCCATGCCACCGAAGCAGAACTCGACATCGTCAAGGACCAGCTGGCGCGGTACTCACTGGAGGCAGTCAGCCTCAGCGGACACTCTGATCTAACATCGAACGACGGTGTTGCGGAGTTCAAGCACGCGATCAGGATCGCTTCGTATCTCGGCATTCGATACCTGACAACCAGTACCGGCGGCCACGATGACTCCTCATCAGGAACCTTGGACGAACAACGCGCCGCGGTCGTGCCACACATTCAGGCAATCGCCGACCTTGCCGCTCACGACGACATCGAGATCTGCCTGGAAACCCACGGCGGTATATCCGCCACCGGCGTACTCGTGGCCAAGCTGATCGAAGTCATCGATCGTCCCAATGTCGGGATCAATTACGATACGGCCAATGTCATCTTCTACGGAAGCACGCGGCCGGAAACGGACATTGCAGCAGCGTCTCCGTTTATCAATCACCTCCATATCAAGGATCAGATCGGCGGACCTGGTGTCTGGAACTTCCCGACTATCGGAACCGGGGAAGTGGATTTCGCACCAGTCTTTCAAACACTGAAAGATGTTCGCTTCACCGGTCCGTGTTCGATCGAGCTTGAGTTTCAGGGCGAGCCGTGGCCTCCGCTCGAGGATGTCCAGGATTCCCTCGCGAAATCCCTGACCTTTCTGCGCGACTTTCTGCCGGCGCAGCAGCTCGGCACATAGGCCGCATTCCGCGCGGCAAAGATGATTCACGTTCAGAACCAGGAGGGAGCAGGTATGGCAACGATACGGGTCGCAGTCCTCGGCGCCGGATTCATGGGCGGTACGCATGCTCGGGCGTATGCTCAAATGCGCGGTGTGGAAGTCGCGGCCATCTACGCCCAAAGTGAAACGCGGGCCGTTCCGCTGGCGGAAGAGGTTGGAGCAACCTGGTCGAACGATCTTGAGTCACTGCTCAACGATCCATCGATCGATGCCATCGATATCTGCCTGCCCTCGCCTTCGCACAGAACCATTGCCGAACAGGCGATTGCTGCGAACAAGCACATCCTGCTCGAGAAACCGATCGCAATGACCCACGTCGACGGTGCCGCCCTGGTCGAACTCGCCGTGTCCACCAGCAAGATCTTCATGATTGCCCACGTTGTTCGATTCTGGCCGGAATACGTCGAAATCAAGCGCATCATCGATGCCGGCAGCCTCGGCAAACCATTGTCGCTGCTGGCCGTTCGGAGACAGGCATTCCCGGCCTGGTCGGAGCAGTTCAAGACCGCCGATGTCACCGGTGGTGCCATCCTCGATATGATGATTCACGACTACGATGTCGCGAACTGGATCATGGGCACGCCAACCGGAGTGACGGCGCGCAGCCAGCACAACGCCAGATCCAACGCGCTCGACCAATCGCAGGTGCTGATCGACTACGCCAACGG
>JBBJOX010000196.1:0-5044 GCA_037724245.1 Thermomicrobiales bacterium
AATATCGGCGGCGCTTTCGGTCGTGTTGAACGCATCCAGATCGATGCCTTGATCACGCAGTTCGTCGCCGCAGCCGAAAAGTTGCTCCTGACAGGCGGCGGGATCCAGCATCGGGGTGGCAGCTGCATCGTCACTGGTTGGGGTCGCGGTCATCACCTGATCGATCTAGCAGGTCAACGCTGGTTCGGAGAACCCGGTACCGCGCTGGTCGAAGAGAATGACGTCCTGTCGTTCCAGCAACGGACGATACAGGGGCGCATCGTCAGAGAATAGCGGAAGCACTGCGGCCGAGGCCTGGCCCGGCCCACCGGTCAGAATCACCAGAGGCTCGGCCGCCGGCGTATCCGAAGTGCTCTCAAGTACCGTCACGCTCAGTGTGAACTCTGCTCCGTCCGGATCGTCGTGAAAGGCTGGCACATAGACTGTGCCGCAGGAGGCATTGTCTCCCTCGACCAGAGATTCCGGCAATGGAGTCGGGCAGTCAGTTTCGGTAAAGGTGGATTGTGATCCCGACGCTGACTCGGGCGTTTGAGCACTGGCGACTGGTTGAGCCAGTAACATCACCAGCGTGGACACCAGCATGATCAATGTCCGACCGGGTGAAGTTACGGAACTGCGTAGATGTGGCTACCTGACCTCCTCATTGTTGCGCCAACGGAAACTCCGGGCACACTTCACAAGAAGGTAGCGCAAGGAAGTTGCCAAGCACCGGCAGTTCCGTGCAGAAGTGCCGGTTGACGAGACTTGGCGAAGTCGCGTAGCATCCAGAGTGTCGCCGGACACGATGACCGGCATGAGAAGGTTTACACGCGTGCACCATTCCTGTTGCTATTTCCGCCTTTCGCCGAATCGGGAACGACATGGGAGAAGTGCGCCCTGTTGACCTTGCGTTTCGACTGAAGCGATAACGCAATCACAGACTGCACCTCCCCCGGAATTCCGGGGGAGGTTTTTGATGTCGGAGAACAAGAGTCATGACGCTACTGATACAGGCAGCCCAGGTGGAATTCGCCTACGGCGGCAACCAGATCTTCAATGGAGTTTCGTTCGAGATCAGACGGGGCGATCGACTGGCGCTGGTTGGCACCAATGGCAGTGGCAAAAGCACGTTGTTTCGGTTGCTGGCCAGAGTCGATACACCGTTCTCAGGGACGGTCACGTGGCAACGAGGCCTGACGGTCGGATACATGACGCAGGATTCGTATCTGCCGGAAGGCTCGACTGTTCTCGATATCCTGGAACAGGCACGACCCTCGGCCGATAGTCTGGATCGGCAACTGCACGAACTCGAAGCCCGGATGTCGATGCCACTTTCCGATGAGGAGATGGCAGATGTCCTCGATCAGTACAACGTGACACTCGAGGCGCTCGATGCCCAGGATGGCGCTCCCTCCAGCGACGATTCATTGCTCGAGGTGATCAGTGGTCTCGGGCTATCCGAGGATCGCTGGTCACTTTCAGTCGATCGGCTCAGTGGTGGCGAGAAGAAACTCGTCAGCCTTGCCCGATTCCTGCTGGAGCAACCAGATGTGTTGTTACTGGATGAGCCAGACAATCATCTCGATGTCAACGCGAAGGCCTGGCTGGAGCGATTTCTGGGAGGGTATCCGGGATCGGTCGGGATCATTTCGCATGACCGCTATCTGATCGATCAAGCAGCGAACCGGATTCTGGAACTGGAAGATGGAACGATCCGCACCTATCCAGGCAATTACAGTCTCTTTCTGAAGCAGAAGAACGAGCGAATGGTGAAGGAGCACGAGGCGCGCGAGTTGCAGGTACGCGAGGTGAAGCGGATCAAGGAAAGTTCGGAGGCGCTGACGCAATGGGCGCGTCAGAATCCAAAATTCGCCAGTCGTGCCGAGAATATGCGTCGGCGCCTCGAGGAGGAACGGGTCAAACTCGAGGCGATGCCGAATCCGAACTTCAATCGCAAGGTGATGAGTGTCGAGTTCGATAATCAGCGCGGTGGAACGTTGGTCCTGGAGGCGTCTGCCCTGGAGAAACGTTTTGGCGAACGTGAAATCTTCCGCCCCTTCGATCTGATTGTGCGGCAGGGCGAGCGCGTGGGACTGGTTGGACCGAATGGTGCCGGCAAGACCACACTGTTCCGAATGATCCTGGGACAACAGGCTGTCGATGCGGGAACGCTGAGGCTCGGTGCCTCGATCGTGCCGGGGTACTACTCGCAGGAGCACGAAACGCTGACTCCGGAGATGACTCCGCTCGACTATGTGCGCAAGATCAAGGCACTCAACGAGCAGCAGGCACTTTCCGCGCTCGTCGAATACGGTTTCGATCGAACCGATGCGATGAACGTCAGCGGATCGCTTTCCGGTGGCGAACGAAGCCGACTGCAGATTCTCGGGCTGATTCTGGCTGGAGCTAATTTTCTGTTGCTGGATGAGCCGACGAACAATCTCGACATTGCATCGACCGAGGCACTGGAAGCGGCGCTTCTGGAGCAGGCCGGTACGATGCTGGCGATTTCGCACGACCGTTACTTTCTCGATCGTGTCTGCACGAGAATTGTCGACGTCAACGACGGACTGGTTCGCGACTATCCCGGGGGGTACAGCTTCTATAAGGATCACCCGGACAAGGGAACCTGGCTGACGCGGGACTATCCGCCACGAGAGATTCCGGTCAGCAAGAAGGATCGGCGGGCTGCGCTGCGAAGCTGACGATCCTGACTGGTACTGATACGTCGGATGGAAGCGGGTAGGGATCGTTGGACACATTGCTGGTGGTGCTGGATCTGACCGGCACGTTTGTCTTCGCGTTGAGTGGAGCAGTGCTGGGAGTGCGCAAGCGTCTCGATTTGTTCGGGGTGCTGGTGCTGTCGTTCGCGGCGGCGACCGGCGGCGGGATCCTGCGCGATGTATTGATTGGTGCTGTTCCACCAGCCGCGATCGACGATTGGCGCTATGCCGCGGTGTCGTTCATCGCCGGAATCGTCACGTTCTACCGCTTTCCAGTGGTGACGATGTTGCGCAGCCCGGTGATGATTTTCGATGCGGCTGGGCTGGCCCTGTTCACGGTGGCTGGTTCCCTGAAAGCACTCGACTACGATCTCGACCCAATGGCGGCGGTGTTGCTCGGAGTGTTGACCGGGATTGGTGGTGGAGTGGTTCGGGATATGCTGGTTGCGCGGGTGCCAAGCGTGCTGCATTCGGAACTCTATGCGATGGCAGCCGCGCTCGGGGCGACGGTGGTCGTCATCGGGGACGGTCTGGGACTGCCGGTGAGTGTCTACGCTCCACTTGGCGGAATGCTCTGTTTCCTGATTCGCTTGATCGCGATCCGGAGCGGCTGGCGTCTGCCGATCGCGCCTGAATACGGGAAACGTTCGCTTTAGGAGGGTCGCTGGTCAACTGGTTTAATGGCCTGTCCATGTCCTCGAATTCTGGTCGTTCTGCATTGCAGAGACGAGCTCTGCAACCGCTGTGGAGAACGGACTCGTTTCACAAGCGTTGACAAACGGGAATGTGCGCACTAGTCTGGACAGGTTGCCGGATAGCCCCGGTGCGGTTTGCTCGCAAGGATGAATGACTGGTATGGATCCGATCTTCACAAACGCTCGACGTCGCGTTTCGCCCTTCCTGGGCAGCGCCTCGCCGGAGTGTGCCCTGAAGACCGGTTGGCTTGACTGAATCGTCACGCCGCGCACCAGTTTTCAGAAGCCCTCCGACCCAGGTCCGGAGGGTTTTTTTGTGCCCGATCGTCCGACCGGAAATCTCTATTCGATTCGATACACCATCAGGGAGATGCGCCATGCACAGCACTGTTCTGCTCCAGGTGCCATAGGTCCGAGGTCCGCCGGAGACCCCCAATCGAACATCGAGCCAGATACCTACGCATGGCGAGGGGCCACATGACCAATTACGACATTGCATCAGCAACGCACGCGCTGGAACTGCACGACGTTTCCAAACGATTCAAGAAGAAGCGGGACGACTACTCGTACGCGCTGAAGTCCGTTTCGCTGACCGTCAATCGGGGCGAGGTGCTAGGCATTCTCGGTCCCAACGGATCGGGCAAGAGCACGCTGGTCCGGGTGATGTCGACGTTGACGATTCCGGATAGCGGATCGGTCCGCATCTTCGGTGTCGATGCCGTGGCGCATCCGCGGATCGTTCAGCGCTACATCAATCGGGTGAGTGTCGAGGCGAGCTTCTTCAAGAAGATGTCTTCGATGGAGAACCTGATCTTCGGGGCGAAGCTTTACGGCATCACCGACAACGAAAGTCGCCCGAAGATCCGGGGGATTCTCGACGATATCGGATTCCCGTTCGATCGCGTCAACGAGCCAATGGAGCACCTTTCGCGCGGGATGCAGCAGAAAATTGCGCTGGCGCGCGCCGTGCTGACCAGCCCGATGCTGATGCTGCTGGACGAGCCGACAACCGGCCTCGATCCGCGAAGCAAGAAGGACGTGCAGAAACTGATTCACTCGATTCGGGAGAATCACGATTCGTCGATTCTGCTCTGCACCCACGATATGGGAGAGGCAGAGGAGCTCTGTGACCGCATCGGCATTCTGCTCGATGGTGAGTTGATCGCGATCAATACGGCCGACGGACTGAAGCGACAGTATCAGCAGGATGGAAAGCTGCCGACGCTGGAAGAGGTCTTCATGGCCGCCACTGGAACGTCGCTGGAAGATGCCGAGTTTGCCCAGGAACTCAAGGACAACGAAAAAACGTCGTCGCGGGAGCATGAGTTCGAGCGCGACGTCGAACACGCGGGAGTATCGTAATGTCCGTTGTTGTGACCGCGCCAAAATCGAACTGGCGACGGGAAATGATCGCCGTCTGGGGATACGCCCAGCGGAACTACTTTTTGACCAAACGCTATTTCATGTGGGAGATCGTCTGGATCATCTATTCCACGATGAATGCGTTGACGATCGGTTTCATCGGCGTCGGTTTCGGGGCAACCCCGGAAGTGGCGGCGCGACAGACCACCTTTCTCCTGATCGGATCGCTGATCTGGAGTTACCTCTCGATGGTGTTCGACCTGCTTTCCGAAACTGTTTCGTGGG
>JBBJOX010000196.1:5054-5509 GCA_037724245.1 Thermomicrobiales bacterium
CGTGGGAGCGATGGGAAGGAACGATCGAGTACACCTTCATGAGTCCGGCGAGCCGGGTAACGCAGCTGGTGGGTATGGGTTGCTACGCGGTGGCGTATGCAATGGCCCGATCGATCGTGATGCTCGGGGCGATTTCGCTGTTCTTCGATCTCTCGCTGGGAGATGCGAACTTCCTCGGGGCGTTCGGGATTCTGGCGATCTGCAGTGTTTCACTGGTCGGTTTTGGCATGGTGGCGGCCGTGATGCCGTTGCTCTCGCCGGAAAAGGGTCAGCAGGTGACGAATATCGTCACGGCGATTCTGCTGCTGATCAGTGGTATCTATTACAGCGTCGATGTTCTGCCAGGCTGGTTGCAGCCAGCAGCCTACATCTCGCCGGTTTTCTACGCGCTGGATGGCATCCGGGCAACGTTGCTCGATGGTGCAAGCTTCACCTCGCAGTGGGGCAACATCTGG
>JBBJOX010000197.1:0-5036 GCA_037724245.1 Thermomicrobiales bacterium
ACCGAGAATCAACCGGCGGCCCTCCGCAAACTGATGAACGTCGTAGCCAATGCCGGATCTCGGCCAGATGCTTCCTGTCACAGCATTCCCAGATTCCGGCGCATCAGAAAATCGACAATATCCAGGTCTTCCGGCAATGTCACTTTCAGATTGTCACGACTTCCTGCAAGAATCTTCACGTCGAACCCCAGCCGCTCGAAAACCATCGCCTCATCCGTCCATCCAGAGTTCGTAACTTCTCCCAGTGCCGTCAGGAGCTCTAACCGGCGAAATGCTTGCGGCGTTTGCGCTGCCCAGATCGAAGATCGATCGATCGTCTCCTCGATCACCCGTTCGGCGCTAACGCGTTTCAGCGTATCCGTGACTGGTGTTGCCAGAATAGCGGCACCATGTTTGAACGCCGCGATTGCCGCACGCTGGATATCGTGGTGATTCACCAGCGGACGCGCCGCATCGTGAATCACCACGACATCGACGTCGTCGGAAAGCGCAGCAATACCGTTGGCGACCGAAGCTGCCCTGCTGAGCCCACCCTCGACAATTCCGGTCACAGTTGGCCAGTGGCCGCCCGCGATCAGGTCTCGCACGTCATTTTCCGTATGCGGACCGACTACCACCACGAGATCTCGTACGGCAGGGCACTGCCCGAATGCATCGAGGCTCCAGGCCAGCATCGGTCGCCCGGCGATCGGTGCCAGAATCTTGCTCGTTTGTCCGAATCGTTCGCCACGTCCCGCCGCGACAATCACCCCGCCGGCAATCATGTTCGAGTCACTGCTTCTCGAAGTCGCGTTACAACCTCAGGCGGAACCGGTGCCGATCCGAGCTCCCGACCTTCCCGATCCGACGTTCCATGAAAGTCGCTGCCTCCCGTTTTCACCAAACCGTACCGCTCGGCCAGTTTTGCCAGCTGCTGATGCTGCTCCACGCTGTATTCGGCGTAATAGACTTCGATCCCTGCCAGGCCCGCCGGCACCAGGCGCTTGACCGCGGCTTCCGGATCTCTGGTGGACAATGGATGGGCCAACACCGGAATTGCACCGTTCCGCAGCACCAGCGCTATCGCATCCTCCGGCGGGAACAACTCCCGTGGTACGAAGGCCGGTCTCCTCGATTTCAGGAACTGCTCGAACGCATCGTTCACCGACTCGACGACACTGAGACGAACAAGCTCTCGGGCGACGTGAGGTCGGCCAATCGAGCCGGAATCTCCCTGCGTCATCACGCGGTCCACATCGACCGGGTAGCCAAGATCGGTCAATTTTTGCAGCATCAATCGGACTCGACGCAGTCGCGAATCGGAGAGCTCGGTCAGCCGGGTGACAAACTCGTCATCGTTCCGATCGATCAGGTAGCCCAGCAAATGGAATTCACCGACGTCAACCGTCGTCGAGAGCTCCACACCAGAAACCAGCTCCAGTCCCTCGTCAGCTGCGGCCGCTTCTGCCTCCGGCAAACCATCGAGTGTGTCGTGGTCGGTAACGCCGAGCACAGTAATCCCCCGCCGACTCGCCATCGAGACGAGTTCGGCAGGGGATATCACACCATCGGAGGCCGTTGTATGCGTATGCAGATCGACGTGACTACGGGGTGTGATCATGGACACCGAAGGTTCTCTTCTATCGAGGTTCGACCACCAAACGAATTGCTGTCCGATCCTCATTATCGATAGTGACATCGATGAATGCGGGAACACAGATCGCATCGATGCCGGTTTCACGCAAATAGTCGCGGGCAATGGCAACTGCCTTGACTGCCTGATTGGTCGCACCAGCTCCGATTGCCTGAACCTCGGCTCGCCCAACTTCGCGAACCACACCGGCGATCGCACCAGCTACCGCACTCGGCCGCGAACGCGCCGAAACCTTAAGCACTTCCCCGGCGACGGTCACGATATCGGTCGCTACGTCTGTCGTTATGCTGGTTTCGACGGTCAGCATTTCGGTGTACTCGACAGATATCTCATCTGTGATGTGCCCGTTCGATTCAGTGGCTGCCGGTTCTTGAACGTGATAACCATTCGATCGGACCGCGTCGGAGTTAGGCGCGTAACTGGTTCGTGTTGGCGCGTACGATGGTGCCTCTGCTACGAGTTCTTCATCATCCGAATCGTTGATCACGGGCGCATTCTGGAACGAATCCCGCGGAGTAGCCGGAGCGGTAAGCTCCGTGGACTCTTCTTCGTCGGCATCCGGTGGAAAACGCGACCCTTCCGGATCAATCTTGATATCCCGTAAATCGAGCTTGCTAAAGAAACGATTCATCCGCCAGGTCCCCCCTGAGCCAATCCCGTGAACCCGAAGACCGGGTGCAGCAATGAACAACGACCCACCTCACCAGATTCCACCAAGAATTGGAAGATGCCACCATTTGCATGGAGAATTCGTCGATCCCAACGACGAACGTCGCGAACGCGTGTAGCGTTGGAACCTAGTCTACGCCTTGAGGTCCTTCACTGCACGGCACCTCACCGGGCGCGATCGGGCCATTCCACAACAAAGCGGGCAATCGAACCGGTATCCGGTCCAATTGCCCGCCTGACATTCTGTGCAACCGCGCTTCGATCTTCGACCACCAAGGCCAGCCAAACTAGCGCGCGTACTCGACCGATCGGGTTTCGCGAATCACCGTGACCTTGATCTGGCCCGGATACTCCAGCGTTTCCTCGATCTTCTTCACCACATCCTGTGCCAACCTGGATGCTCCAAGATCGTCGATCGAATTTGGACGAACGAGAATACGAACTTCTCGACCGGCCTGAATCGCAAACGACTTCTCGACGCCTTCGAACGAATTGGCAACACCTTCCAGTGCTTCCAGTCGCTTGATATACGTCTCCACCATTTCGCGACGTGCACCGGGTCGGGCACCGCTGATGGCATCGGCCGTTTGAATGATGAACGCTTCCACCGTTTGTGGTTCTTCTTCATTATGGTGTGCCGCAATGGCATGAACGATCTTCGAAGATCGACCAAGGCGCTTCGCGATGTCTGCGCCAATCAACGCGTGAGGACCTTCGACTTCGTGGTCAACGGCCTTTCCGATGTCGTGCAGAAGCCCGGCCGTTTTCGCTACATTGACATCCGCTCCCAGTTCGGCTGCCAGATTTGCCGAAATGATCGACACCTCCAGCGAGTGCCCGAGAACATTTTGTCCGTAACTCGTTCGGTACTTGAGCCGACCAAGCAGCTTGATCAAGTCAGGATGCAATCCGGGAACGTTCGCTTCGTAGGCGATCCGTTCACCTTCCTCGCGCATCACCTGTTCCAGTTCGAGTTGAGTCTTGGCGACTACTTCCTCGATCCGGGCGGGATGAATACGGCCATCCTGCAGAAGTTTCGCCAACGAACGGCGAGCTATTTCGCGCCGAACCGGATCGAATCCGGAGACGGTAACTGCTTCGGGTGTGTCATCGACAATCAGATCGACTCCGGTCGCCAATTCCAGCGCCCGAATATTCCGACCCTCTCGCCCGATGATCCGTCCCTTCATCTCATCTGTAGGAAGCGGCACCACCGTAACAGTGGTTTCGGAAACATAATCAGATGCGATGCGTTGCAATGTGGTGGCGAGGATCATTCTCGAGCGCCGATCGGCGTCGATCTTGAATTCCTGCTCGATTTCGCGAACTCGGCGTGCTGCCTGGTTCCGGGCATCGAACTCCACCAGTTGAACCAGTTGGTCTTTCGCTTCGTCGCTGGTCAGTCCGGCAATACGCTCCAGCTCCTCGAGATGCCGAACCTTGGACCCCTCGAGTTCCTGTGCCTGCCGCTGTCGTTCCTCGTCCCAGGTTTCTTTTTGCCGCGAGAACATCAGTTCCTGCTTGCGAATACCCTGTTCACGCTGATCGACGGTGACACTCTTGCGATCGATGGTCTCTTCTTTTTGCTCGATCCGACGCTCTATGCGTTCGATTTCCTTACGACGTGTCGTAAGTTCGCGATCGAGATCGCCCCGAAGGCGAATTGCCTCGTCTTTTGCCGCAAGTGTCAAATCTCGCCGCTTGGTTTCTGCTTCGTCGACGACCCGATCTGCTTCGACTTGCGCAGTTCGGAGTCGTGACTGAGCGCGTTGTTCCAGCCAGAAATAGGTCAGGAAGAACGTAACCACAGCGACCAGAATGCCAACCACGACAAATCCCAGTACGGAATCCATCGGCTTTACTCCTGGTTCTGTCGTTTCCCGTACTATCGGGAGTGAGTTGTTAAGGTGTGTCTGACGACAACATTGTTGCCCGACCCCGGGAATTGAGCGAATCGCTCCTCGACGGAGACAGCTTTTCGATCGATCCCTCGCTAGTGATGATACGTTCCCTTGTGTAAACCCGCAAGGAACGTAAACACAGTGTAAATGCCACTCGTAACGTACGTATGCGGTGTCCTGACGCTTTGCACGTCCATTTTCATCGATCGTTATGTTCACAAGGATCTGTGAGTCGATTCGCACTTTCCACTGATTGCTACACTTTGCAAGCACATTGCATCAGAAAGCGCCGCAGGAGAAGCAAAGAATATGACCAGCGCCGACGCTACCTCCGCCGAGCCCATCATCAATATCACCGGGAATCTGATCACCCTCGGGCCCGCGTCCCGCGATCTGTTAGCCACCTACACCCGTTGGATCAACGATTTCACGGCATTGCGGACCCTCGGAACTCCAGCGCTCGGACCGACCAGCATCGAATCGGAAACAACCTGGTACGACACCACTGCTACCGACAGCAAACGGCCTCTGTTCACCATTCGTGAAAAAGCGACTGGTCGGCCAATTGGAAACTGTGGTTTGAACCACATCAACGATCGCAACCGTTCGGCAATCTTCGGGATCATGATTGGCGAACACGATGCTCGCGGTAAAGGCTTTGGCACCGAAGCGGCGCATCTGATGCTTGATTACTCCTTCACCGCGCTCGGACTTCATTCCGTGAGTTTGACAGTCTCCGAATACAATCTGGCTGGTCAACGAGCTTACATCAAGGCCGGGTTCAAGGAATCCGGTCGCTGGCGTGAAAACCAATGGTTCGGCGGTCGCTACTG
>JBBJOX010000197.1:5046-5499 GCA_037724245.1 Thermomicrobiales bacterium
GGAATTCAGCGAGAGTGTCCTGAAGGATATCTTTACCGCAGATCAGGACAAATCATGACCGATACACCCGGGCGCGATCTCGGCGATGTTGCGCTTCTGATCGATTACGAGAATCTGGTGATCAGCCTGAAGCGTCACTTTGGCGTCACGACTCCGAAAATGAGCCTCCTCGTTCAGGAAGCGCAGGAACGCGGCCGACTCGTGCTCGCCCGCGCTTACGCACCCTGGACACTGCCCGATCTCAGCATTGATGCCGAGAATCTCTATCGGCAGGGGATCGATCTCGTCTACGTTCCGACCGGCAAGAACAGCGCCGATGTCCGGATGGCGGTTGATGCGGTTGAAACCAGCATTCGTGCGACTAATATTCGAACATACGTCATCGTGACCGGCGACGGCGATCTGATTCATCCACTCAACTATTTGCGCCAGTCCGGAAAGACCGTCATCGTG
>JBBJOX010000198.1:0-5464 GCA_037724245.1 Thermomicrobiales bacterium
TGTCCAACATCCGATTGCCCGACCGGATCACCACATCGTTGATTGCCCAGCCCTGATCGATCACGCGATCGCCACGGGAAAGAGTCGCCTGAAGTGTCGAGTTGTGTTCGACCTCGAAGTTTCCTTCGACGAGTGCGGTCATTGACGCCTGCCAGTCCTGCTGTTCGACGAGTGCAAGGAATCCCACCTTGCCGAAATTGATTCCGAGCAAGGGTTTGTCGGGATAGGCGCTGGCTGCCCGCATCATCAGACCGTCTCCACCGAGCACAACGATCGCTTCGGTGTCCTGATACCCGTGCTGGTTCATGTCGGCTTCAGACACAACATCGAAGCCCTTGTTCTGGAGCCAGACGCCGATCTGATCTCCTAGTTCAGTAGCTTCGGGTTTGCTGCGGGCCGCGAAAATTCCAAAACGCTTGGTCACCGGCTGGTCTCCTGATCTGCCACAGGGGCGGTATCGATGTTCGTAGGCGTGAGGTAGTTGGCATGGTCCGCCTGCGAGGCGAAGCGGTAGAGTGCGGCCGGACGGTGGTTGCCGTCACGTCGTTTTTCGTCGGTTTGGGCAAGGATGCCCGACGCCAGAATGCGACGTCGGAAGTTGCGCTTATCGAGATGGTGCAGCAGGATGCCTTCATAGGCACGCTGAAGCTCCGGAATGGTGAACTTCTGGGGTACCAAATTGAAGGCAATGTTGGTGTATCCGAGTTTTGCCCGTAAACGAACGAGTGCGTAGTCGAGCACGCTCCGGTCGGCTGCGTTGCTGATGGCGACATCGGATACCTGATGCCAGTTTCCGTACTCATCGATCTGACCGAGTTCAGCCGGTTGCTGGAGTGCCAGATAGCTGACGACTACGTTCCGCCGGGGTGCATTTGCCGGACTGAACGTATAGAGCTGTTCCATGTAGTCTTCGGACGCTCCCGGTTGCAGGTTGACGATGCGGTGCGCCGCAATATCGAGCGATTCATCGGCCCGTGGGGCATCCGTGGGGAGTGATCCGAAGCCATCATGCGCAACCAGAACCTGAAGGTGTCCGCTCTGGAGCCTGAAGAGTACGACCGACACAATCAGCCCGGGAGCGTCCCGGGTGGAACCGTCTCCATCGTCGCCTGTGCATGTCTTCATGAGGCGGGCCAACTCCAATTAGTTTCATTCCTGAAGTCGGTGGGAAGGATTGATGTGGCGAACAAGGGCATGTTGGATTTAGACTAGCCGTTGGCCGCATTGGCGGATGGTGAAATGGTATCACAAGGGCCTTTGGAGCCTTTATTCCAGGTTCGAATCCTGGTCCGCCAGCCAGCAGCTCAAAATGGCCATCTCATTTCGTTTGTCACATCACGCCCTGATGGAACTGCTGGAGATGCCCCGGACTGTGATGCTGCACGGCGAAACACAGAATCACAACGTACCATCGACGACGCCTTCCAGGCAGGCGGGTCTGCGTACCGCAGTCCTCGTCCTTGCCGCCGGTCACGGCACCCGGCTCAAATCAGCATATCCAAAACATCTGCACAAGGTTGCCGGCATCCCGATCGTCCAGCGCGTGATTCGGGCTGGTCTCGGAGCGAATCCTGAACAGATCGTCTGCCTCGTCAGTCCCGGGCTCGCCGATCTCGATCATCGTCTCGGTATGGATGGTGACTTCAAAACCCTGGTCCAACATCCGGCGCGTGGTACCGGTGATGCTGTGCGAATCGGACTCGGGGCTATCGACGACGATACCGAGTGGGTCGTTTCGCTGCTGGGCGACAGTTGTCTGCTAACGGCCGAAACCGTTGGACTACTTCTGGAGCGAGCGGTTTCCGAAGGCAATCTGATAACTGTCCTGACGGCACGACTCGAAGATGCGCAAGCCTATGGTCGCATCGCCCGTGACGATTTCGGACGAGTCACTGAAATCGTCGAGAAGAAAAGCGATGATCCGACGCTGCGTATTGGTATTACCGAAATCAACAGCGGAATCATGGTGCTCGATGTGAAGTGGGCCCGGCAGGCTGTCGAAGCGATTCAGGTCAATCCGAACAGTGGTGAATATCAGCTGACTGATCTGATCGGGATCGCGGTCGATCAGCACGAGGAAGGGCAAGCCTGGCCGGTCCAGACGTTCATCGGCGATGAGTTCGTTGGCGTCGGAGTCAACGATCGCATGCAGCTGATGGAAGCCGAGCAGATCCTCCGTACCAAGGTTCGGGAGCGCCTGATGAATGAAGGTGTCACAATCATCGGTGTCGACACCGTCTTCATCGACGAGGACGTCGAAATCGGACGCGATACCGTGATCCATCCGTTCACCACGATCAGCGGAACGGCACGTATAGGTGAGAACTGCACGATCGGACCTGCGACGCATCTTCGCAATGTCGTGGTCGGAGACAATGTCGAGATCGTATCTTCGACGGTTCGTGAAAGCACGATCGAGAGCAACTGTGAAGTGGGCCCCTACGCGCATCTGCGCGGCAACACCCACATCCATGAACACGTTCATATCGGAAGCAACACCGAACTTAAAAATACCGTCGTTGGCACTGGGTCCAAAATTGGCCACTTTGGCTATTTGGGTGACGCGACACTTGGAACCAACGTCAACATCGGTGCGGGGACGATTACCGCGAACTTCGATGGTGTCGAAAAGCATGGAACCACGATCGGAAGCGGGGCCTTTATCGGCAGCGATTCCGTGCTGGTTGCACCATTATCGATCGGTGAAGCGGCACGTACTGGTGCCGGTTCTGTGGTCACCCGGGATGTCGAAGCCGGTGCCCTCGTTGTCGGTGTTCCAGCCAGGCAACGATCCTCCACCACGCCAAAAGGTTCGGAAGGGCAGGAATAAACCAGTATGGATGGCAGACTCCAAATATTTTCCGGAAGTGCACATCACGCGTTGGCATCCAGCATCACCCACGAACTCGAGGTCACCCTTGGCCGAGCATTGGTCGGGACATGGAAGAACGGCGAGACCAGGGTCAAGATCGATGAAAACGTTCGCGGTTCCGATGTTTACATCGTGCAACCGACATGTGACCCGGTGAACCACCACCTGATGGAACTCCTGCTAATGATCGATGCCTTTCGCCGGGCGTCGGCAGCGCGGATCACCGCCGTTGTGCCGTATTACGGCTATGCGAAGCAGGAGAAGAAGACCTCGGGCCGCGAACCAATTTCGGCCAAACTGGTCGCTAACCTGATTACCACCGCTGGTGCCGATCGTGTGCTTGCGGTCGATCTCCATGCGCCGGCGATCGAGGGGTTCTTCGACATTCCGGTCGATCATCTGCGGGCCACGCCGATGCTTGCCCGGCAATTCGGCAAACTGGTCGAATCCAACTGTGTCGTGGTCAGTCCTGATGCCGGAGGTGTGGCCCGGGCCGAGGATTTCCGGGTTCGTGTTGGCGGGTCTCTTGCGATCATTGCCAAGCAGCACCCTGCGGCCGATGCCACCGAAACTCTGGAAATGGTGGGCGATGTCGACGGGAAAGTTGCCGTGATTGTGGATGACATGATTTCAACTGGGGGTACGCTGGTTGAAGCGGCCCGACTGCTGCAGGAACGCGGTGCCTCGAAAATCCATGTCGCAGCGACGCATGGTATCTTCGCAGGAGATGCTCTCGCGTTGATCGAGGCATCGCCAATCGATCGCGTGTTCGTGACGGACACAATCCCACTTCCCGATTTCCACAACCGAAAGGTCGAAGTGGTCTCGGTTGCACCTTTGCTCGCAGAAGCGATCATGCGAACACACAAGGGCATGAGTGTCAGCGCGCTCTTCACCTGACGTTGGTGGCGCAGTCGGCTAATCGGATTTCTAGACAGGCAGGAACAGTTCGTGGACGGCGATGGCTGGCGTAGTTTGATTTTCGGCATTCTGGCATTGCTGGTGATGACATCAGCAGCGGTCACGCAGGCGCTGGTGGGGATGGCCAGTTTGCAGCGGCTCCGCTCCCAGCCCCGGGATTCCAACTCTCGCGAACGGTCGGTTGCTCGTCTCATCGATCCACGGCGGGCTATCGCCGCATCGATGACGTTTGTTCAGGTCGTGGCTGCCATCATCGCCACCGGCCAGTTCAACCGTTTCTTCGACAGCGTTGGCAATGGTGATTCCCCGGGCTGGCTTTCGGTTGTCACGGTGACCCTGTGGTTCGTGGTGTTCGCCCAGGCACTCCCCCGTGCATTGATCGAACGCAACATCGAACCTGTGCTCGATCGATTCGCGAGATTCGGGCATTTGGCGACAGTTGGCTTGCGGCCGGTGAACTGGATTGCCGATCGTATCGGGCATCTCTGGAGCCGGATACTGCCCGGTACCCCGATCGAACCCCTGAACGATGGCCTAGAGGAAGAACTGCATCCGTCGCGGTATGGGCTCGATGACGGAACCATCAACGCCGACGAGCGTGAAATGATCGATGGCATTCTCAGTCTGGAAGAAGTCACTGCCCGCGACATCATGGTGCCTCGTCTCGATATCATTGCCGTGGATCGCGCTATAGCTTCTGCAGATCTGATCGACATCATCACCAAGGCCGGACACTCGCGGATTCCTGTGTTTCAGCAATCGATCGACCGTGTACTCGGCGTGCTCTACGTCAAGGATTTGCTGCCGTTCGTGATCGGGAACACGATCCGCATCCCGATTCTCGATCTCATCCGTCCCGCCTTTGTCGTCCCTGAGTCCAAGAAGGTCAGTGATCTCTTCCGGGAACTCAAGCGATCGAAGATCCACATCGCCATCGTCGCCGATGAGTACGGTGGAACAGCTGGCCTTGTAACGATTGAGGATATTCTCGAGGAAATCGTCGGAGAGATTCAGGACGAGTACGACACAGAATCTCCGCTCTTCGAGCAAGTCTCGCCCGATGTCCTGGTCGCCGATGGACGCCTGCCGATCGAGGATGTCGAGGATGCGTTGCGTATCCGTTTCGAGGATGACGATTTCGGGACGCTCGGAGGATTCGTGCATAAGCATCTTGGCCGATTGCCGGTACAGGGTGATGTGTTCGAAGCCGAAGGGGTAAAGCTCGAGATCCTTTCGGTCGAACGACACCGGGTTCGAGCCTTGCGAATCACCAAGCTCGAAATACCGGAGGAGCTATCTCCGCGGGAGCGTCGGCACTCTGCTGCGGCTGAGGAAGCTGACTCCGACCTGTCCGACGATCTGGCGAGCTGAGCCGATGACCGTTGGGCAGCGCCCGTTCGGTTGGCCCCGAATCCACATTCCGGCCGTCGAGAGCACGATGCCCATGCTTTCCGATCTCGCTCGATCGGGAGCAGGCAACGGCACTGTCCTGACAACAGACTTCCAAACGATGGGGACGGGTCGAGACAATCGGCCCTGGGTCGCGCCCTCCGGGTCGGCTCTGCTGATGAGTCTGATTTTCCGCACTCGACGGTCGCTCAACGACATCCCGGTCGTTTCAATGCTGATCGGCGGCTGCGTGGTCGTGATGCTGGACGAGTTCGGGATTCG
>JBBJOX010000199.1:0-5454 GCA_037724245.1 Thermomicrobiales bacterium
GGAAGTGCAGATGCCGGCCGGTGTCGGTGTCACCGTTACGATCCGCAATACCGGCTTCATCCCGCACGATTTTCGGATTGATTCGCCACTGATCCAGTCGGGCATCATCGCCAGCGGTGCCGAGGTGAGCATCGTCGTCAACCTGCCCGCCGGTTCCTACACGTTCTACTGCACCGTTCGTGGTCACAAACAGGCGGGCATGATTGGAGTGCTCAGAGCTGTCTGATCCGCTGTGGGTCAGGTTGGCGGCAGCTGGCTGACCAATCCAACCAGATTACCTTCGGAATCTCGTAGGAACGTCATTCATTCGTCAGTCCCCGCCGGACCCATCGAATCATTTACGTGACGGAAAATGATGTGTGGGTCGCTTTCGATGGCGTTTCCGCGGGCGCGCCACGATTCGGCGGAACTTCGAACATCCGGGACCGCGAGATAAATTAGCGCCGATGGCGCACCTGTTTCCAGCAGAAGTCAAACATCGCCAATCAGAAAAAAGACAAGTCCTGGTGGGTCGAACTGAGCCACTGGTGGCGTGCCGAGCAGAGCAGTGGAGAACGCCATTGCCCGTGCCAAATCGTCAGCATGCTGGGCCACTTGCACGATTCGCATACTCCTCCACCTCGTCGATCTCGTGTTAACCGGGACTTCGTAAAAATCCAGCTCTGCCGGCCCCAAAAGTGCCGCAACAGGGCGTATGCTCATGGTAAATGTCGATCTGATCAATCTGAACCATGGAAGGACGCCACGATGAAACTCGGTGCATTTTCGATCAGCCTTTCCGTAACAGATATCGCGGCATCGCGAGCCTTCTACGAAACGCTCGGCTTCACCCAATTCGGCGGTGATCAATCGCAGAACTGGCTGATCATGCGCAACGAAGACATCCTGATCGGGCTCTTTCAGGGGATGTTCGAAGGCAACATGCTGACCTTCAATCCTGGCTGGAGTTCCGATGCGAAGGAACTGGAATCCTGGGACGACATCCGCCAGATCCAGCAGCACCTCATCGCTGGCGGTCTGACCCTGACCTCCCGGGCTGACGAAGCCACCACCGGCCCCGTTAGCCTGACCCTGACCGATCCCGACGGCAACCAGATCCTGATCGACCAGCACCGCTGATTAAATCGTCACGCTCGCACGAACCCCGGGCATGCTTGGTCCGACTGGCGGGGTCCCATGAAGGAACCCCCTACGAATCGGCCCTGTTCTCGAGCCAGCGTCAGGGATTGCGCTCGATGTAGAGCCGCCTTGCGTCGAGATCGTGATCGTGACGAATGATGTGATCGTGGAAACTCCGTTGCCAGAATGAGTCACTGTAAGCTGGCCATCCACGGGTCTTGACGACCACGCTGTACTGATACGTCGATCGTCCCTTGAACCACCCGATGATCTCGCCGAGCGACGGTGGAACGCCCTCGTTAGACCCTGAGTCGATCGTTATCAGCGCATGCAGGTGATCAGGCATCACGATGAAATCATCGAGGAGCACTGATGCAAACTGGTCTCCAACCGCCATCCAGGTCGTGGCGATCATGTCACCGATTTTGGTTTGTTCGAGCGTTGCGTCTGAACGGATCGTTCCGAAGAGTGGAGTTCTGGCGTGCAGGCAGACGATGACAAATACGCCGAAGTTCGACCGGTAATCGAACTCCCGAAGCCGAGGTGATTTCCGTTCCGGGAGTGACGTCGGTCTCGTCACGAATACCACCTCCATCCGTAGAGGAGTCCTTCATGGGCTCCCGCTGCATCCACCATCACCGTGACCCAAACATCGGAACCGCACGACGCACATCCGCGATCGATCCGGACGCGGGGTCCCATGAAGGAACCCCCTACCAGTAAATAGAATTCCTATCCCTACGCTTCGATGCGGTTCCAGTTGGCGATGTTCCAGTAGGCGTTGGAGAAGGGGCCGGGTGCGAGGTTTTCCTCGTTGAGCCAGACTGCCGCGCCGTTCTTGTCGCTGAGATTCACCAGCGTCACCACCGCATTGTCCTGAACCACGATATCGTTCAACTCGATGAACATGGCTGCGGCGGTAACCGGATCGGGTTCGGCGGTGACTTCGTCCAGAAGGGCATCGTAGTCCGGATTGACGTAGCGCTGGAAATTGTTGGCCAGCCACTCATTGTTGGCCTGGGGGATATTCGAGTTGTCCGCCCCGGCGTACCACTGGAGCATGAAGCCGGATGGATGCGGACTTTCGGCCCCGGAAGAGAGCTGCAGAAAATCGCTGTAAAACTTGGTGATGCTCTGATCGTTGCCCGGTGTAATATCGAAGAAGATGTTCGGATCGACCTGTTCCAGAATCACCTCGATTCCGATATCGGCAAGATTGTCCTTGACCACGGCCTGGATTTTCTGGCGAACCGAGTTGATCGCCGATACGTAGCGGGCGCGCAGGATTACGCCATCCTTTGCCCGCCAGTCGCCATCCAGTACCCAACCGGCATCATCGAGGAGTTGATTGGCCAACTCCGGATCGAAGACCAGTGGATTGTTCGGGGAGTCGAGAGCCGGGAGACCGGCCAGAACGTTGACCGTGGCCGGTTCCTGCGATCCACCCAGGTAAAGCTGGTTGGCGATGGTTTCGCAATCGATCGCAATTGATATCGCCTGACGCACCACCGGATCGGAGAGGAAGGTGTGCGGTGTGTCGACTTCGGCGAACTGCCCATCAACTTCGGTATCGGGGTCGGAAAAGTTGAAATGCAACCGCTCGGTGTTGGTTGTCGGGGTCACGATCAGCTTGCCGAGATCACCTTCGGCGATCTGGGCCAGCACTTCCGGTTCGACCGCGAGGTTCCACGCAAAGTCGTATTCACCTGTCTGGAATACGGCACGTCCGGCGCTGGCGGCATCGCCACCACCCTTGATGATGACGCGTGAGAAAAACGGCTTCGTCGGTTCGCGATAGGCCTCGTTGGCGATGAAGATGACCTGATCATCCGGCGTCAGCGATTCGACGATAAACGGACCAGTTCCGATCGGATTGTTCGAAAAGGCCACGATGGCTTCGGGATCGGCTTCGAAGACGTGCGCCGGATAGAGGGCACCAACTTCGACGCCGGTGAAAGGCAGGTACCAGGTTGGTTGCGGACCGATGAAGGTCACTTCGGCCGTCAGATCGTCGACGACCTCGATTTCCAAAATGCCGGCGTAGTACCCGGCAGAGACGGATCCATTCGCTTCATCCATCACCCATTGCCAGGTGAACCGGACATCGTTGGCGGTGAATGGCTGGCCATCGCTCCAGGTCACATCTGGCAAGAGACTGAAGGTAACACTGCTGTAATCGGCGGCCAGTGTGCCGTCGCCGACCGAGGGTACCGCGGTCACGAGATTGGCGATGAGCGTGCCATCCGGGGCGAAGTGCATCAACGGTTCGAGCACCAGGGTGGCACCGAGGGTGTCCTTGATTCCGGTTGCGGTGTGCGGGCTGAGTTGCGAAATCGCTTGCCATTGCAGCATGCGCAAGTCGCCACCGGCGCCACGTTTCTGGGCGTCGGTACCGGCTGTCGGACGTGCCGCCACCGGCGAGGCGGCAGGCGTGGCGGATTGCGCGGCAACGGTATTGGCACAGGCAAGGGCGGTTCCCGATGCCATTCCCAGGGCAGTTGCTCCGGCCATGAAACGACGCCGGGAAATGGATCCATCCCGATACGCAGCGAACAATTGACTGAGAGGCCCGGACTCGTCAGTAGTTCGCTTCAACACGGTGTTCCCCTTGATTGCGCGCGAGACCAAATGTCAGTGAGACGGTGTCCGACGGAGCAGATACTGGGGTGTTTCGTGAAACGACATGACCCGGGAAGGATGAACCTCCCGGGTCGAAGACAGTTCAGGGATCGAATCTACTAAACGGTCCGCCAGTTGGCAATATTCCAGTAGTCGAACTCGAAGGCATCGAGCCCGATGTTTTCCACACTCAGTCGTCGTGAAACACCAACCTTCGAGCCGGCGCGAACCAGCGGGATCACGGCGGCATCGTTGTAGAGGATATCGTTCATCTGAATGAAGAGACTGGCCTGCGCCTCGATATTCGCTTCGACCTCGGATGCCTCGAAGAGGGCATCGAACTCGGCGTTGACGTAGCGCTGAATGTTGCGCCCGGCCCAGCCGTTGGATCGCTGCGCCAGGTTGGATCGGTCGGCACCGGCGTACCAGCGGATCATGTAGCTGACGGGCGGTGGCGCGGTGACGGTTGAGGTGAACATGTTGAGATCATTGTAGAAGTGGGTGTTGCTCTGATCGTTCCCCAGTGCGCTGTCGAAGAAAATCGCACCATCAACCTGCTCCAGCTGAACGCTGAACCCAATGTCCTCGAGGTTGGCTTTGACGATCTGCTGAATCTTCTGGCGGAGCTGGCTGACCGTCGTTGAATAGGTGACGGTCAGTTCGCGACCATCTTTCTGGCGCGTGCCGTCTCCGGTCCAGCCGGCATCCTCGAGAATCTGCTTCGCCCGTTCCGGATCGTATTCGAGTACGGTATTCGGGGACTCCATCGAAGGAATGCCACTCAGGATGTTGGCGATCGGTGGCTCACCCTCCTGCCCGAAGAAAAGGTTATCAGCGATCTGCTGCTTGTTGATCCCGATCGACATGGCCTGACGCACCGCGATATCGCTGAACAGCGGATGCGGTGTGTTCATTTCGGAACGCTGGCCATCGACTTCGGTGAACGGGTCTGCAAAGTTGATATTGATCCGTTCGATACCCGTGCCCTCGGCCACGACCAGTTGACCCGGCTTGTCGTCGCCTTCCATGGCGCGGAGGATCTCCGGTTCGAGGGCGAGATTCCAGGCGTAGTCGTACTCACCGGTTTCGATCACGGCTCGTCCGGCACTGGCGGCATCGCCACCACCCTTGAGGACGACGCGGGAGAAGAACGGTTTGTTTGGCTCGCGATAGTTCGGATTCATCGCGTAGACGACCTGATCGTTGACCGAGAAACTCTCGACAACGAAGGGTCCGGTCCCGATCGGGGCGGATTTGAAAGCATCGACCACCGTCTGGTCGGCACCCTCGAGAATGTGTCGAGGCAGAATTGTTCCGGCGCTGCCGGCTCCGGAATGTGAATCGGACCAGACCGGATTCGGGCTATCGAAGGTGACCACGACGGTCAGATCGTCCGGCGCCTCGATCGAGACAATGCGTTCGAAGATCGCCTGGTAGATGCCGTTGTTGGCGGGTTCCATCACCCAGTTCCAGGTGAACACCACATCGGCTGAGGTGAACGGCGTGCCATCGCTCCAGAGCACGCCTTCGAGCAGGTTGTAGGTGACCGTGATCAGGTCTTCCGAGAGCAATCCGTTTTCAATGGATGGGACTTCCTTGACCAGATTTGCAATCAGCACACCACCCGGGCCGCTCAGCAGAAGCGGTTCCGAAACGAACAGGGAGGCCAGGCCATCCTTGTCCCCGGTTGCAGTTTGCGCGTTCATGCTGGAGGGA
>JBBJOX010000200.1:0-3546 GCA_037724245.1 Thermomicrobiales bacterium
CCGTCGCGCAGGGTGGTCGGCAGAAGGGCAGTTTCGGCTGGCGTGGCATTCCCGAACAGCTCGAGTCCCCGGCGCAACCCTTCCTCCACCATCGTTCGATGACGGACAACTTCCTGATAGAGGCGACTGCCAGGATCGGGATATTCAGCCGATGCATTGATGCAGGGACAACCGCGAAACCCTGGTTCCTCGATCTGGCGGGCAAGGGTGGCTACGAAGCGGTCGGCAAGTTCCACCTCGATCTGGCCTCGAGAAGTGCTTCCTGCAGCGCTATCCGGGCTGGTCGATCAGCGGCCTCGAGATAGGCAACTACGAGATCGTCCTTGGCCGTATAGTGCCGGTAGAACGTGGCACGGGTGACTTCGGCATCTGCAATGATGGGGTCAACGCCGACGCTGCGAATGCCCTCGCGGTAGAACGATCGGTATTTCTGGCAGCGTGGGAGCGATGGGGAGCAGAGCAATGAGCGACAGTTCAGGATCGAAGGGCACGGTCGTTTTCATTCACGGATTGTGGGTGGCATCGAACAGCTGGGACGAATGGCGCGCCCGCTACGAAGCGGCGGGATACACGACGCTGGCACCGGAATGGCCTGGCCTCGACGGGAAATCGGTTGCCGAAATCAATGCCGATCCTTCGCCGCTTGCCAAACTCGATATCAAAACGATCGTCGACGGGTACGACAAGGTGATCCGGGCGCTACCTGAACCACCGATACTCGTGGGCCATTCCCTCGGCGGTCTCTTCGTCCAACTGCTGCTCGATCGCGGTTTGGGCAAAATCGGAATTGCCCTCAATTCCGCGCAGATCAAGGGTGTGTTTCGGCTTCCATTGACGACGCTGAAGGCTTCGGCTTCGGTGTTGAACAATCCACTGAATTTCGGCAAGACAGTGCCGCTGTCCGAACAGGAATTCCATTACGGCTCCACCAACACACTGACAGCTGCGGAATCAAAAATCCATTATGACAAGCTTGTCATTCCTGCAGCGGGCAAGCTCCTCTTTCAGGTCGGTCTTGCCAATTTCTATCCCAGAGCACAGAGCAAGGTGAATCTGAAGAACGCGAAGCGAGCGCCGCTCCTCCTGATCGCCGGGGGTGCTGACAACACCGTTCCACCCTCAGTGAATCGAGCGAACTACAAACTGCAGGCGAAATCGGGCGCGCTTACCGCCTACAAGGAGTTCCCAGGCCGACCCCATCTGACGGCCGGGGTTCCTGGTTGGGAAGTGGTCGCCGACTTTGCGCTCGACTGGGCAGAGAATCCGGTTACCCTGAAACCGTAGTTCACCCTCTTTCCGACACTGAGTAACCGTGTGATGACTCTGTGTCGTGCCCCTCTTCACAGTGCGGTAGGATTCGGTGATCAACATCCGAATTCGAATGAAAGTGGGCGAACGTGGCAGAGGCTCGGAAGGTGATCATTTCCTGCGCGGTCACGGGGGCGATCCATATCCCTTCGCAAACTCCGCATCTGCCGATCACTCCAGCCCAGATTGCCGAAAGTGCGATCGGTGCAGCCGAAGCTGGTGCAGCGATTCTGCATCTCCATGCCCGAAATCCTGATGACGGCTGTCCGACGCCCGATCCGGAGGTCTTCGCCCAGTTCCTTCCCGAGATTCGCCATCGTTGCGATGCCGTGGTCAACATCACAACCGGTGGCGGATTGACGATGTCAGTCGATCAGCGGCTGGAAGGTCCACTTCGGTTCAAACCCGAGATGTGCTCACTGAACATGGGCTCGATGAATTTCGGTCTCTTCCCGATCGCGAACCGGGTCAAGACATTTCAGCACGATTGGGAAGCCGGCTACATCGAGCGCACCCGCGATGGCATTTTCAGGAACACCTTCACCGATATCGAACGGATTCTTCAGGTACTCGGGGAGTCGCACGGTACTCGATTCGAGTTTGAGTGTTACGACATCGGGCATCTCTACAATCTGGCGCATTTCGTCGATCGTGGATTGGTCAAGGCGCCGTTCCTGATCCAGTCGATCTTCGGAATTCTCGGGGGCATTGGGACGCATCCGGAAGATCTGCTTCATATGAAGCGCACCGCCGATCGTCTCTTCGGTGATTCGTACCTGTGGTCGATCCTCGGGGCGGGACGCCATCAGACGAATCTGGCGACAATGGGCGCGATCATGGGTGGGAATGTGCGGGTTGGGCTGGAGGACAGCATCTATTACGGCAAAGGGCAACTCGCCGAAACCAACGCCTCGCAGGTCGGTCGGATCCGGCGTATTCTCGAGGAACTCTCGCTGGAGATCGCAACGCCAGAGGAAGCCCGCGCCATGCTCCACCTCAAAGGTGCCGACGCAGTCGGGTTCTAGAACCGGTTCGCACTTGACTCGATTCCGAATCGTGCGATGGTGTTGGCACGAGGGGGCGTCGCGAGACGAACGCGTTCATCACAGGATCACCATGCCGCCGATTCCGGACCGAGACATTGCGACGCTGATGATTCCGGACACTGGCGATTTTCCCGGGAATGCCGATTTGCCACTCGTTCTCTATACGAACGTGCTGGCTGCCACCAATCACGACGATTTCGAAGCCCTGTTTCTGAGCAATGGCTGGAGCGGAACCTGGCGCAACGGGATCTTTCCCTATCACCACTATCACAGCACGGCACATGAGGCGATCGGTATCGCGCGAGGTACGGTGCGTGTCCAGTTCGGTGGCGAGGGCGGACCCGAATTCGCATTGAACACCGGGGATGCGGTGGTGATTCCAGCTGGAGTCGCGCATCGGAATCTCGAGAGTTCTGACGACTATCTCGTGGTTGGTGCTTACCCTGGCGGCGAAGTCTGGGATGTCCACACGGGGATCGAAGGCGAGCGACCGCGCAGTGACAGCAATATCTCGCTGGTCCAGCTCCCAACGGGTGATCCGGTGGCGGGTAACGACGGTCCGCTGATGGTTTTATGGGGCCTGCGAACGGAGGAAGCTGGCGGACGAAGGTAGGCGGAGCGCTTGTCTCTGCGATGGCTTTCGAACGTTGGATCTCGGTCAGGGACAAGCCCAGCAATGCGGGAGCCGATAAACGACCCCCCCTACGACGATACGCGTTCAGGGGATAGCCGGTGAACGACCCTCTTGTGACACGACGCAACAACCGTCCAGAGCAATGCTCTGGACGGTTGTTTGACGCGTGAATCAGGAAGCCGGGGTTGCGGCGCTGTCCTGCATGGCGGCGAGAACTTTCTCCGGCAGGAATGGAGTATCGAAGATGCGGACGCCGATCAGATCGTAGACGGCGTTGGCGATGGCACCGGTGATCGGGGCTACGCCGGGTTCGCCGACGCCGCCCATTGGGCTCATCTTGTCTTCGACGAACGAGACGGTGATGGTCGGGGTTTCGCGAATCGTGATTGGCGCGTATTCCGCAAACGATGGGTTGGTAACCACTCCGTTGGCGAACAATGTCTGCTCACGCAAGGCGGAACTTGTTCCCATCACGATCGATCCTTCGATCTGATGCGACACCGCTTCCGGATTGATGATCAATCCGCAATCGACGACCGCGTCGACATGGCGAACCAT